>NZ_LSKH01000236.1:0-3140 GCF_001557395.1 Sphingomonas sp. CCH5-D11
CCGCCATTAGCCGCCGGATGGTGTCGTGCGAGATGCGCCACACGCGGCGGCCGTCGACTTCCCCCTGTGTCATCAGGATCGGGGCGTCGCCTTCCCCGACTCCAAGATCACCGATCAGTTCACGGTCGAACGGCAGGTCATCGTCGATGCGGCCACCGGCTTCATTGGCCAGACCGGCGAAGGGAATCAGCGATCCGCCGCTGTCCAGCAGCCCCTGCAAGCGCCGCGCGAGCTCGGTCGCACCGCCGAGCACGCGTTGATCCTGCTGCACGGGCAGGTCGAAGTAATTGGCGGCGCGATCATAGTCGCGCTTCGCCAGTGCTTCGATCAGGCCAGTGACTGCGGAACGTGGCGTCTCACGACCGAACGGGTCCGCCGGTACCGCTGGCGCGGCCGTGTTGGACGAAGCATCCTGGGCGACCGCAGGCGAGGCGGTCAGCGTGGCAAGCAGCAGAATGAGGAGAAAGCGACGAAGAGAATGAAGCACGATTACCTGCGGCGTTGGGGAACGTCCGCAAGGGGGAACGCTGCTGCGCGCAGAAAGGTCGCACCGCCCGTGGCACCAGCGACACGGTTGAACCGCTCACGACTCCATCGCCCGTACGCTTGTCTCGCTGGCCGGATCAGTCCTGCCCCGTGCGCACTTCGGCAATCGCCTCCTGCAAACGGTCGAACGGCAGCGCGCCGGACAGGACCTTATCGCCGACCACCCACGCTGGCGTGCCGCTGATGCCGAGCTTCGCCGCCAGCCCAAGATTGCCGGCGATTTCCGTATCAACGTCATCGGGGATCTTGGCGAGGTTTACGCCCGTTCCACGGGCGGCGGCAGCGATCGATTGCGCACTGACCGGGCCTGCGTCGTACAAGGCCTGGTGAAAGGCAGCGAACCGACCCTGCGCCGCTGCGGCAAGCGACGCGCGCGCCGCGTCACGGCTTTCCTCCGCCAGGATCGGCAACTCCCGGAACACCACGCGCAATTTCGCATCGCTTTTTACCAGCCGCTCGATGGTCGGCAGGCTGGCGCGGCAATAGCCGCAATTATAATCAAAAAATTCCACCAGCGTGACATCGCCGTTGGGATTGCCCATCATCGCGCCGGGGTAAGGCGTCTCGATGCGGGATCGGCTGGCCGCAACCGCGCGCCCGCTCTCGCGCTCCTGCAGCTTCTGCATCGCTTGCGGGATCACTTCCGGATTGGCGAGCAGATAATCGTGCACCACCCGTTCGATCCCGGCCTTGTCTGCGACGGCGGATCCGGGAGCGGCACGCTCGGCAAGCCACATGCCGCCGGCGCCAAAGGTCGCGCCCAGCAGCACGACCAGCAAAATGGTCAGGCGGTTCATTTCCGCTTGCGCTTGTCGTCTTCGAGGGAATGGCCTGATGTCATCGCGATATCCTGTGCCCGGATCCAGTCCGGCGTGTTCTGTGGAATGCCGGCCATGGCGTAACGTGCGCTGACCGCGGCGGTGCGGTGATCGCCGGTCATGCTGGCGCGTTCCGCCGTGGCGAGTGCGGCGCGCGCCGGATCGCCGGTGCGCTCGTAGACGGTGCCCAGCTGATACCAGGCGAATGGGTTCTGATCATCACGCGCGACGGCGGTACGCAGGACACGCTTGGCCTCGTCATAATGCGCCTTGTCCTCCGTCGCGATCAGCGCATGGCCGAAAGTGGTGGCGATCAAAGGGCTGTTGCGGGAACCATCGGTGGCCGCACGCAGCGGGCCGAGGGCCTCCTGCGGCTTTCCTGCCTCCAGCAGGATCTGGCCCTTGATCTCTAGGAAATAGGGATCCTTCGGCTTGCTGGCGACCAAGGCATCAGCCTCCGCTTCGGCCTTCTGCGGATATCCACTGCGGTGATAAGCGTAAGCGCGCGCATAATGCGCATAGATGCTCTGCGTGCCTTCCGGATATTTCTGAAGCGCCTGCGCGGGTGGCAGCAGATATCCGTCCAGTTTCGCCTGAACCCGCTTGAACCGTTCTTCCCAATCCTGATTGAGCGGCTTGTTCCAGGCAGGCGAGGCCTGCAGCGTTTCCGACACGGCCGCGACACGCTCGGACGAGACGGGGTGGCTGAGCATATACTCGACCTGGCGAGTGATGCCGTAGCGATATTCCATCTGCTGCATGGTCTTGAAGAAGTTGAGATATCCCTTGCCACTAATCCCGGCGGCGTTGAGATATTTCGCGCCGGCCGCGTCCGTCGACGCCTCCTGCTGGCGCGAAAAGGCGAGATATTTGTGCATGGCCGCCTGCTGCCCGGCGGCAAGGACCCCGGCGCCCGCTTCGCCCGCGCCTGCCGCCATCGCGGCCAGCCCAAGCACCATGGAGAGAATGGAAATCCCGGTCGCCTCCTGAGCGCCGCGGCCGGCAAGCGACACGTGGCCGCCGGTAATGTGGCCAAGCTCGTGCGCGATCACGCCCTGCACTTCATTGGCCGTCTTGGCCGCCTGGATCGTGCCGGAATGCACATAAACGATCTGGCCGCCGGCGACGAAGGCGTTGATCGAATCGTCGTTGACGAGAACGACCCTCACGTCGCTCGGCCGCAGCCCCGCCGCGGTGATGAGCGGCGCGGTCATGTCGGCCAGCAGCGCTTCGGTCTCGGCGTCGCGCAGGATCGACTGCGCATTCGCCGCCTGCGGGATGGAGACGCTGGCCAGCGCCGCAGTGGCCAGCAGGCGAAGTGTGGGGGAGCGACCGATCACGGGCCTGGCCGCAGCGGGATCGTTCGGCAAGCGACGTGCATGCGCCGGACCCAGCATGATGGCGGCTTAACCATCGCTGAAGCCCGGCGCATGTCGCTCACTTGCTTGCCGTCACGATCCGCCGATCACGCACCGAACGTGCGCTGCCACCAGCCGCGACGCGGCGTTGCGGCGGATTCCTCGGCAGCGTCGCCGGTGGAGGGTTCGCCGGCTTCATCCGCTGCCGCGCTCTGCGCGGGCGCAGCGTCGCTGGTTTCGGCCACGGCCGGTGCTTCGGGCTCGGCTGCTGCCGGCGCGTCCGCCTTTTTGCGGCGCGTGCGCTTCGGCTTCGCAGGTGCTTCCGCGGCCTCGGCCGGCGCTGCTCCCTCGGCAGCCGGCGCATCCGTCTTCTTGCGACGGGTGCGCTTCGGCTTGGCCGGTGCGCCCTCCTCCGTGG
>NZ_LSKH01000237.1:0-5193 GCF_001557395.1 Sphingomonas sp. CCH5-D11
GTTCGGCAGCGTCGCCTCGTCGGCGGACGGCATCTTGCCGAACAACGCCCGGTCCGCCGGTCCGAATGCCCAGCGCCACAGGATGAACAGATACACGCCGGCGATCGCCGGAATGCCGATGACGATCTCCACCCATTCGAACCGGTGGGGGAGCGAGGTGAAGCCGGCGCCCACGATGATCGCCGCCAGCGTCGCCCATACCAGCGGCCAGCGCAGCGGCGACACGGGCGCAGAAAGGATACGCCCCAGCAGCCAGGCCTTGATCACCGACGTCAGCGCGAGGCTCGCCATCAGCGCGATCGCCGGGCCAGCCGCCTGATAGGCCTCCGGCCAGCCGAGCGCGCGCATCCACAGGATCAGCGCGAAGCTCAGTCCGATCTGGAACGCCAGCATGATGGCCGAGATGATGAGATTGCGGTGCCGCGCCGTATAGACCAGCGCCGTTTCGCAAACCGCGCCGGTGGAGGCGAGCACCTCGGCCGTGAGCAGGAAAACAAGCGCCGCGGTGCCGGCCACGAACTGCGGCCCCACGATCCCCATCACCGCTTCGCCGGGGATTGAACCCATGAGCGTCAGGCAGCCCTGTGCCGCGATGATCCAGAACGCCACCTGCCGCACCTGCCGCGCGATCGCCGGCAGGTCATTGGCGGCAAGGCTCTGCGTGATAACCGGCCCCAGGATCGGGTCGAACGATGTCTTCAGCTTCTGCGGCAGGCTCGCGACCTGCTGCGCCATGTAATAGATGCCGACGATCTTGGGCTCGAACATCACGCCCAGGATGAACCGGTCGACGTTGCGCGTGCCCCATTCGAACGCATCTGCGCCGGCGAGCGGGATATTGTCGCGGATCATCGCCAAAAGGTCGGTGAGGTGCGGCACCCAGCCGCGCGGCAGGCCATAGCTGCGCACCAGCGGGACGATGGAGGCAATCAGCGCCGCCGTCATGGACGCGACATAGCTCAGCACCAGCCCGTCGCGCGTGGTGAAGAAGGAGAACGCCCAGGCCGCGATCGAGATCGTCCACGGCTCCACCACCGCCCGTGCGGTGACGGCTGCCTTGACGTTCAGCCGATAAGCGAGCGCCGCCAGGCTCACGTCCGACCAGGCGATCGCGAGCACGATCAGCCCCAGCCAGCGGTCGAGCCCGACGATCGGCGTATTGGGGTACATGATCTCCGGGAAGGACCAGAGCACCGCGCTCGCCGCCAGCGACAGCAAGGCGGCGACGACCAGCCCGTCGGCGACGACATGGACATGCGGCCGCGTGGTACGCGAAAGCGCCTGCGCCAGCCCTCGCTTCAGCCCCAGCGTGGCGACCAGCGCGGCCAGCTCCACCACCACGACGGCAATGGCAAACCGCCCCACGAGGTCCGGCCCGTAGAGCCGCCCCGCGATGAACAGGAAAGGGATGCGCGCCGCCAGCCGCAGGATGAACCCCGCAACATTGGTGCGCCCGCCCTTGGCCAGCTGCGCGATGTCCTGAGAGGTTTCAGCCACGGATCGCCGCCACAACAAACATCGTCATGCCGGCCCTGTGCTGGCATCCAGCCGTCCGCGAACCCCACGAACGGTGGATGTGCGGACCAGTGGATGCCGGTACAAGCCTGTCCTGAGCTCCGCCGAAGGGCCCGGCATGACGAGGACGGTTCGTCCCAAAACCAACCGTCACCCCGGCCCTGCGCCGGGGTCCAACGTGCAGCGAACGCTGACGTGCAAAGTCGAAGCGCAGCGCCCGCGGAGCCTTGGCCCCCGGCGCAAGCCTGTCCTGAGCTCCGCCGAAGGGGCCTGGGTGACGCAGCGAGTAAGTCGAACGGCCACCCACTAGTGCGCCGCCCCCCAGCTCGCACCCGTCCCGATCTCCACCGCCAGCGGCACGTCCAGCTTCACCGCCGGCTCCGCCGCGGTCGCCATCACCCGCTCGATCACCGGCTTCGCGGCCTCGACCTCACCCTCGGGCACCTCGAACACCAGTTCGTCGTGCACCTGGAGCAGCATCCGCGTCCCCGTCAGCCCGGCTTCGGCGAGCGCCGGCTCCATCCGTGCCATCGCGCGCTTGATGATATCGGCGCTTGTCCCCTGGATCGGTGCATTGATCGCCGCGCGTTCGGCGCCTTGCCGCTCGTGCTGCACCTTCGATTTGATCCGCGCGAAATGCGTCTTGCGGCCGAACAAGGTCTCGGTGAACCCTTGCTCGCGCACCGCCTGGAGCGTCTCGGCGATGTACCGGTTGATCCCCGGGAAGCGCTCGAAATAGCGGTCGATCATCGCCTGCGCCTCGTCCGCGCTCACATCCAGCCGCCCGGCCAGTCCCCAGCGGCTGATGCCGTAAAGGATCGCGAAGTTGATCGTCTTGGCCCGCCCGCGCGTGTCGCGATCGACTGTCCCGAACAGCTCCTGCGCGGTCAGCGAATGGATGTCGTCGCCGCGCGCGAACGCTTCCTTCAGCGCCGGCACGTCGGCCATGTGCGCCGCGAGCCGAAGCTCGATCTGCGAATAGTCCGCCGCCAGAATGACGTTGCCCGGCTCCGCCACGAACGCGTCGCGGATCTGCCGCCCCGTCTCGGTGCGGATCGGGATGTTCTGCAGGTTCGGATCGGTCGAGGACAGCCGCCCGGTCTGCGCGCCGGTCAGCGAGTAACTGGTGTGGACGCGCCCGGTCGCCGGATTGATCTGCTCCTGAAGCGAGTCGGTATAGGTCGACTTCAGCTTCGACAGCTGCCGCCAGTCGAGCACCCGCGCGGCGATCTCCTTGCCGGGCGAGTCCTTGTCCGCCGCGATCCGCTCCAGCTCGTTGACGTCGGTGGAATAGACGCCGCTCTTGCCCTTGCGTCCGCCCTTGATGCCCATCTTCTCGAACAGCACGTCGCCGAGCTGCTTGGGGCTGCCGATCGTGAACGGCGCACCCGCGATCCCGTGGATCACGCCCTCCAGCTCGGCCATCTGCCCGGCGAACTCGGTGGAGAGGCCCGCCAGCCGCTCGCGATCGACCTTGATCCCGTGCCGCTCCATTCGCGCGATGACGGACACCAGCGGCCGGTCGACCATCTCATACACCCGCGTCGCGCGCTCCACCGGCAATCGCGCGCGAAACCGCCGCCACAGCCGCAGCGTCACGTCGGCATCCTCGGCGGCGTAGCGGGTTGCGGCCTTCAGATCGACTTCGTGGAAGCCGATCGCCTTCTTCCCCGTCCCCGTCACGTCCTTGTAGGCGATGCAGCTGTGCGACAGATGCGTCGCCGCCAGCTCGTCCATGCCATGCCCGTGCAAGCCGGCATCGAGATCGAAGCTCATCACGATCGTATCGTCATACGGCGCCACCGTGACGCCCAGCCGCGCCAGCACGATCAGATCGTACTTCAGATTGTGCCCGATCTTGAGCACCGCCGGGTCCTCCAGCAGCGGCTTCAGCTTCGCCAGCGCCACGTCGCGGTCGATCTGCACCGGCTTTTCGGCGAACATGTCGCTGCCACCATGCGCCAGCGGCACATAGCATGCGCGGTTCGGCGCCAGCGCCATCGATACGCCGACCAGCTCCGCCAGCATCGGATCCTTGGCGGTCGTCTCCGTATCGATCGCCACCCAGCCCTGGTGCCGCGCCGCCGCGATCCATTCGTCCAGCGCCGCCTCGTCGACCACCGTCTCATAGCCGTCGTGGTTGCACGGCGGCTCTTCCTCCTGCGGCACGCCGGTCGGCTCTGCCGGGGTCGGATCGACACCCTCATTCTGCTCCGCGGCAAGCTTGGCAAGCAGCGACTTGAACCCGTGATGCTCCAGGAACGCGCGCAAAGGTGCCTCGGGAATGCCGTCAAGCGCCATTTCCTCCAGTGGCTGGGGCAGCGGCACGTCGCACGCCAGCTCAACCAGCTTGCGCGACAATCGCGCCATCTCGGCATGCTCCATCAGATTGTCGCGCAGCTTGCCCTTCTTCATCTCGGGCGCCGCGGCAAGCACGCCCTCCACGCTGCCATGTTCCAGAATCAGCTTCGCCGCGGTCTTCGGCCCCACGCCCGGCACGCCCGGCACATTGTCCACGCTGTCGCCCATCAGCGCCAGCACGTCGCCGAGCTTGTCCGGCCCGACGCCGAACTTCTCCACCACTTCCGGCGGGCCGAAACGCTTGTCCTTCATGGTATCGAGCATGTCGATGCCCGGCTCGGTCAAGAGCTGCATCAGATCCTTGTCGGAGCTGACGATCGTCACCTGCCAGCCCTGCGCCAGCGCGGCCTTGCTGTACGACGCGATTAGGTCATCCGCTTCCCAGCCCAGTTCCTCGATGCACGGCAGCGAAAAGGCGCGAGTCGCATCGCGGATCATCGGAAATTGCGGCTTCAGATCCTCCGGCGCGGGCGGCCGCTGCGCCTTGTACTGGTCGTACATGTCATTGCGGAACGTATGCTCCGACTTGTCGAGGATCACTGCAAGATGCGTCGGCCCGTCCGCCTTGTGCAGGTCATTGGCGAGCTTCCACAACATGGTGGTATAGCCATAAACGGCGCCGGCCGGCTCGCCGTGCTTGTTGGTGAGCTTCGGCAGCACGTGATACGCGCGAAAGATGAAGCTGGAGCCATCGACGAGATAGAGATGCGGCATGGTGGCCGCTTAGCGGATCGTGCGGCGGCCCACAAATTGCGGAAGCACCGGTCCGGCGCGCACGCCGCCGCCGCTGGTCCGTCGGCCATGCGCGGGGCGAACGGCGCGGGTGACTACAGCTTGCCGAAGCGCTCCTCGAAGCCCTTGATGTCGCCGGCGGCCAGCAGCTTGGCCTGTTCCAGCCAGCGGTCGCGGCCCATGCGGCCGGTGAACGGCCCGAGACGCGCATCCAGATCTTCCGCGGCGCGCTGATCCAGCGCGGCAAGCTCGCCCACGGTGACGATGCCCATTTCCGCCAGCATCGAAGCCACTTTCGGGCCCAGGCCCTTGATCTGCGTGACCGGCGCTTCTCCCGGCGCATGCCCCGCCGGCACGGCTGGCGCGACGGTCGGCGCGGGTGCCGGCTCCGGCGCCTGCTCGGGTGCCGGTTCGGCAGCGGCGCCGGCCGGGGTCGCCGGCATCGGCTGCGCTTCGGCGGCTGGGGACGCCTGCAGCGGCGCGGCGGCGGCCACCGGCTCGTCGGTCAGCGGCGCTGGCGCATCGGCGAGCGGCGCGGCCGGCGCCACCTCGGGCATGTCGGTCAGCGGCGGGGGTGGCGGCGCG
>NZ_LSKH01000024.1:0-375 GCF_001557395.1 Sphingomonas sp. CCH5-D11
TGAGCAGCCCCCACCGGGTGGTCCGGGTTGATAGTTAGTGCATTGTCGTCTCCGCCGCCATTGCCGGTCGGAGGTGGAGCGAAGCGGAACCGGAGGCCGGCAATGGCGGTGTCGCCGCTTCCGGGGCGGGTGGTCGATAGCCGAGGCTGCTGTGCGGTCGGACAGTGTTGTAGTGACGCCGCCACGCCTCGATCAGCACCCTGGCTTCAGCGAGGGTGTAGAAGATCTCGCCGTTCAGCAGCTCATCCCGCAGCGAGCCGTTGAAGCTCTCGTTGTAGCCGTTCTCCCATGGCGATCCCGGGGCGATGTAGAGCGTCTTCACGCCGATCTGCCTGAGCCAGGTCTGGACGGCGGCGGCGATGAACTCGCTGCCAT
>NZ_LSKH01000238.1:0-12379 GCF_001557395.1 Sphingomonas sp. CCH5-D11
CGCCCCGCCCGCTCGCGTCTCAGCCCCGATCAACGCCGCACCGCCGAATCCGCCGGCCGGCGCGGCGAACGGCTCGCCGCCTGGTGGCTGCGGCTCAAGGGCTGGCGCATCCTCGATCATCGCGTGCGCACCCCGGCGGGCGAGGTGGACCTGATCGCGCAAAAGGGAAAGTTGATCGCCTTTGTCGAGGTGAAGGCGCGGTCCAGTGCGGCCGAGCTGGACTTCGCCATCGACCAGCGCCGGCTCGCCCGCGTCGCGGCGGCCGCCGAGCTGTTGATGCCGCATTATGCCACCGCCGGGGAGGATATCCGCGTGGATGTGATCCTTTTGGCGCCCGGCGCCGCGCCGCGGCACATCGAGAATGCCTGGATCGGGTGACAAGCCAGGCGCACCGCCCTACCTGCCGGTAGACGCCGCATCTCCCGCGGCCTGTTATTGCCACTGCACGGCCAGGGAAAGGCGCCCGCCTTTTCTCCAGCCGGGCCGAACGGAGGTTTGCGTGAGTCTCACCGTCGCCGTCCAGATGGACCCGCTCGAATCGATCAACATCGCGGGTGATTCCAGTTTCGCGCTGATGCTGGCGGCGCAGGCGCGCGGCCACCGCCTGTTCCATTACGCGGCGGAGGATCTGAACTGGTCGGACGGTCGCTTGTGGACGCAGGCGCGGCCGGTGACGGTACGGCGGGAGGTCGGTAATCACTTCGACGCCGGCGATCCCGTCAGCCTCGATCTCGGTGACGGGGCCGATGTCGTGCTGATGCGGCAGGATCCGCCCTTCGATCTTGGCTATATCACCGCCACGCACCTTCTGGAGCGGATCAGCGATCGCACCCTGGTGGTCAATGATCCCGCCAGCGTCCGCAACGCGCCCGAGAAGGTGTTCGTCCTCGATTACGCGCGCTTCATGCCCCCCACGCTCGTCACCCGCTCACTCGACGAGGCGCGCGCTTTCCTGCGCCAGCACGGTGCCATCGTGGTCAAGCCGCTCCACGGCAATGGCGGCAAGGCGATCTTCCGCGTCGGGCCGGAGGGTGAAAATCTTTCTGCGCTGATGGAGGTGTTCAACACTGCCTACCGCGAGCCGCACATGGTGCAGGCGTTCCTTCCCGACGTGGCCAAGGGGGACAAGCGCATCGTACTGGTCGACGGCGAGGTCGCCGGCGCGATCAATCGCCTGCCCGGTGAAGGCGAGATCCGCAGCAACCTGGCGGTCGGCGGGTCGGCAGAAAAGACTGAGCTGACCGAGCGCGAGCGCGAGATCTGCGCCGCGCTCGGCCCGGAACTGAAGCGGCGCGGGCTGATCTTTGTCGGCATCGACGTGATCGGCGGCGAATGGCTGACCGAGATCAACGTCACCTCGCCCACCGGGATCGTCGCCATCGAGCGATTCGATGGCACGGACGTGGCCGGGCTGATCTGGGATGCCATCGAACGGCGTGTCGCGGCGCGCTGATCCTCTGCTCGCGCCACGGAAACTACGCAGCCGCTACCACGCTTGCAACAAAGCGGGCATAGCGCGTGGGCGGGCGAGCGTGAATCCGCCGACCCTCCGGCTTCAACTGGACGATTGCTGACCCTCAATGACTGACATCATCATCGATCTGATCGCCCGCGGGGGGTACATCGGCATTTTCCTGCTGATGGCGCTGGAAAACATCATTCCGCCGATCCCCTCGGAGGTCATCATGGGCCTGGGCGGCATGGCCGTCGCTCGCGGCCAGATGGATCTGTGGTGGCTGATCTTCTGGGCCACGCTGGGCACCACCGCTGGCAACATGTTCTGGTATGAGATCGGCCGCCGCCTCGGCATTCAGCGGTTCAAGCCGATCGTCGATCGCTATTCGCGCTGGATGACGATGGAATGGGATGATGTGGAGCAGCTGAATCGCTTTTTCCAGAAATACGGCCATTGGGTGATCTTCGTCTTCCGGTTCCTCCCCACCTTCCGCACGGTGATCTCGCTCCCTGCGGGCATGGCGAAGATGCCGCTGTGGAAGTTTCTGCTGTTCACCTTTGTCGGCAGCGCGATCTGGAATGCGGTGCTCGCCGGTGCCGGACTGTTCCTGGGGCTGAAGATGGAGCAGGTGGAAAAGTTCGTCGGCCCGCTCGCCGTCGCCACGGTGGTCGCGATCGTGCTGCTCTATTTCTACCGCGTCTTCACCTGGAAGCCGCGCGAACAGCGCGGCTGATCGCCCCGCCGCCGAACCTCACCGTCATCCCCGCTAACGCGGGGAGCCAACGCTCAGCGCTCGCTGCACTCGCCAACCAGCCACAGCGCCCGTACCCACCGTCATCCCCGCGCAGGCGCGGATCCAACGTTTCGCAAACGCTGCGCGCACTAAGCAGCCACAGCGCCCTCCGGTTTGATCCAGGCCCTGGAAGCACCTCCCCGGCGAAGGCCGGGGTCCAGCTGGGAAAGCGTTGGCAAAGTCCGATGTGCCTGCCAGCTTTGTCGCGCAACTGAGCCCCGGCCTTCGCCGGGGAGGCGGATCAATCTGGCTGGATCAAATTCTGAAACCCGCGTCACCCACGCGCAGGCGGAGCTCCAAGGTTCGCACAAACCGCACTCGCCAACCAGCCACGGCGCCCGTACCCACCGTCATCCCCGCGCAGGCGGGAATCCAACGTTCCGCAAACGCTGCGCTCGCCAACCAGCCACAGCGCCCTCCGGTTTGATCCAGGCCCCTGGAAGCACCTCCCCGGCGTAGGCCGGGGTCCAGATGGGAAAGCGTTGGCAAAGTCCGATGTGCCTGCCAGCTTTGTCGCGCAACTGGGCCCCGGCTTTCGCCTGAAAGGCGGATCAATCTGGCTGGATCAAATTCTGAAACCCGCGTCACTTACGCGCAGGTGGGGATCCAACATTCCGCAAAGGCCGCGTTAGCCAATCAGCCACAGCGCCCAAAATCCAGCGTCATCCCCGCGAACGCGGGGATCCAACGTTCCGCAAACGCTGCGCTCGCCAACCAGCCACAGCGCCGCCCGCCTCACCCGATGCCCGCCGTCTCGGCTCACACGGCGTGGCCTGCCAAACGCACTGCGTCATGCCGGGCTCGTCCCGGCATCCACCGGGCCGCGCACCTCATCCCACTGGAGTCGCGAAACCGCGCCCCCGCATTGCCCCAGCTATAAGCAACGCCGCAGACGAGGCCGCAAAAGCCCGGCCTTCAGATCAACCCGGCAAGCGGCGATGACGGATCGGCGTAGCGACGAATTCCCATGCGCCCGGCGCGGTACGACAGGCGCCCCGCCTCCACCGCTGCCTTCATCGCCGCCGCCATCATCACTGGCTCTTTCGCCTCGGCAATGGCCGTGTTCATCAGCACGCCGTCGCAGCCCAGTTCCATCGCCACCGCCGCGTCGCTTGCCGTGCCGACACCGGCATCGACCAGCACCGGCACCTTGGCGCCTTCCACGATCAGCCGGATCGTCACGCGGTTCTGAATGCCCAGCCCCGATCCGATCGGCGCGCCCAGCGGCATGATCGCCACCGCGCCCGCTTCCTCCAGCTGCTTCGCGGCGATCGGATCGTCGACGCAATAAACCATCGGCTTGAAGCCCTCCTTCACCAGGACCTCGGTCGCCTTCAGCGTCTCGCGCATGTCGGGATAGAGCGTGCGCGCCTCGCCCAGCACCTCCAGCTTCACCAGATCCCAGCCGCCCGCCTCGCGCGCCAGCCGCAGGGTGCGGATCGCCTCGTCCGCGGTAAAGCAGCCAGCCGTATTGGGCAGATAGGTGTAACGCTTGGGATCGATGAAGTCGGTCAGCATCGGCGCGTTCGGGTCGCTGACGTTCACGCGCCGCACTGCCACCGTCACGATCTCCGCGCCCGATGCTTCCACCGCGGCGGCATTCTGCGCGAAGTCCTTGTACTTGCCGGTGCCCACGATCAGCCGCGAACGGAACGTCTGCCCCGCCACCGTCCAGCTGTCGGTCGCAACGGATGCACCGTGATCCCCGCCGCCCACGAAATGGACGATCTCGATATCGTCGCCATCCTCCACGCACACCTCGGCCAGGGTCGAACGCGGCACCACTTCCAGGTTGCGCTCCACCGCCACCTTCTCGGGGATCAGCCCCAGCTCGGTCGCGAGCTGCGCCAGCGTCAGCCCCGCGGTGACGCGCCGGTGCGCGCCGTTCACGGTGATCGATACGGTTCCGTCGGTATGGGGCATGATGTCCTTCGCGGGCGCACGCGGCCCTTGTCACTTGTCGTTGGTCAGATGAATTGCCTTCCACCTAGGCTTGGCGCACATGCCGTTCAAGGAAGGAGCCTCGCTTGTCGTCGACGCCGAAGAATCTCGTGTACGTCCTGAACGGCCCGAACCTGAACCTGCTCGGCACGCGCGAGCCGGAAATCTACGGCCATGACACGCTGGATGATATCGCCGGTCAGCTGGAGGATCGCGCCCGTGAGCTCGGGCTGGAGGTCGACATGCGACAGTCGAATCACGAGGGGCATCTCGTCGATTGGCTGCACGAGGCGCAGGCCGAAGGCGCCAAAGCGGTGATTCTCAACGCTGCCGCCTTCACCCATACGTCGATCGCCATTCATGACGCGATCAAATCCGTCCGCACCCCGGTGATAGAGGTACATTTGTCCAATCCGCACGCGCGGGAAGAATTTCGCCATCTCTCCTACGTCGGCCGTGCCGCACGTGGAACAATCGCAGGGTTCGGTGCGCTGTCGTACCTGCTCGCGCTTGAAGCGGCGGCGCGGTTCTGACACAGCGCGCGCCCTGTTCAGGGAAAGGGTCGCAATGAGCGATAAGGAAAACGGAGCGATGAAGGTCGACGTCGATCTCGTCCGCCAGCTTGCCGAGCTGCTCGATACGACGCAGCTCACCGAGATTGAGGTAGAGGACGGGGATCGCCGCATCCGCGTCGCGCGCAAGGCTGCCGCTGCCGCCGCGCCAGCCGTGTATCACGCACCAGCTCCGGCCGCCGCACCGGCGCCGAGCACGGCCACCGCCGCGCTTCCGACGGCCGAGCCCGCACCGGCCGAGCCGTCGCTCGCCAATGCCGTGCGCTCGCCGATGGTCGGCACCGCTTATCTCGCGGCGGAGCCTGGTGCCGCGCCGTTCATCGCGGTGGGCAAGCAGGTGCAGGCCGGCGACACGTTGCTCATCGTCGAGGCCATGAAGGTCATGAACCCGATCACCGCGCCCAGCGCCGGTACGGTGAAGGCGATCCTGGTCGACAATGGCCAGCCGGTCGAATTCGACCAGCCGCTGGTGGTCGTCGAGTAACATGCCGGAAATCAAGAAGCTCCTGATCGCCAATCGCGGTGAGATCGCACTGCGCATCCACCGCGCCTGCCATGAGATGGGGATCAAGACCGTCGCGGTGCACTCCACCGCCGATGCGGACGCGATGCACGTCCGCCTCGCCGACGAGGCGATCTGCATCGGGCCGCCCACTGCGGCGGAGAGCTATCTCAACATCGCCAACATCATCTCGGCCGCGGAAATCTCCGGCGCGGATGCGATCCACCCCGGCTATGGCTTCCTCAGCGAGAACGCCAAGTTCGCCGAGATCGTGGAAGCGCACGGGCTGATCTTCGTCGGGCCGAAGCCCGAGCATATCCGCACCATGGGCGACAAGGTGGAGGCGAAGCGCACCGCCGGCGCGCTCGGCCTGCCGCTCGTCCCCGGCTCGGATGGCGCGCTTACCGATTCGGCCGAGGCCAAGCGCCTCGCGCGCGACATCGGCTATCCGGTGCTCATCAAGGCCGCGAGCGGCGGCGGCGGGCGCGGCATGAAGGTCGTGCCGACTGAGGACGAGATGGACACGCTGATGGCGCAGGCCGGCAGCGAGGCGAAGGCCGCGTTCGGCGACGCCACCGTCTATATGGAAAAATATCTCGGCAACCCCCGCCACATCGAATTCCAGGTGTTCGGCGACGGCAACGGGAATGCAATCCACCTTGGCGAGCGCGATTGCTCGCTCCAGCGCCGCCACCAGAAGGTGCTGGAGGAAGCCCCCTCCCCGATCATCTCCGCCGAAGAGCGCGAGCGGATGGGCGGCATCGTGGCGAAAGCGATGGCCGACATGGGCTATCGCGGCGCGGGCACGATCGAGTTCCTGTGGGAAAACGGTGAGTTCTACTTCATCGAGATGAACACCCGGCTTCAGGTGGAGCATCCGGTGACCGAGGCGATCACCGGCCTCGATCTCGTTCGTGAGCAGATCCGCATCGCCGAGGGCCATCCGCTGACGCTGCGCCAGGAGGACGTCGTCTTCCGCGGCCACGCCATCGAATGCCGCATCAATGCCGAGGACCCGCGCACCTTCGCGCCCTCGCCGGGCCTGGTGAAGCAATATCACGCCCCCGGCGGCATGCACGTGCGCGTCGATTCGGGCCTGTACGCCGGCTACAAGGTGCCGCCCTATTACGACAGCATGATCGCCAAGCTGATCGTCTATGGCACCACCCGCCAGGGCGCGCTTCGCCGCCTGCGCCGCGCGCTGGAGGAGTTCGTGATTGAGGGGATGAAGACCACCATCCCGCTCCACCAGGCGCTGCTGGACGATCCCGAGTTCCAGCAGGGCGACTATACGATCAAGTGGCTGGAGGAATGGCTGGCTCGCCAACAATAACTCAATCCGTCATCCCGGCCTTGCGCCGGGATCCAAGGTTCTGCGGACGCTGATGCACCTGAGTACCCGGCACGTTGGATCCCGGCGCAAGGCCGGGATGACGAAAGTGAAAGAGACATCGCGCCTTCACAATCCGGTGCGAGAAACCAGCAACCACAAGGGAGCGCGGCATTGAAGGCGACGATCTGGCACAATCCGCGCTGCTCCAAGTCCCGCGAGACGCTGGCGATCCTCAATGATGCGGGCATTGACGTCACGATCGTCGAATATCTGAAATCCCCGCCCAGCCGGGACGAACTCGCGCGCCTCTACGCCCGCGCCGGCATCGCGCCGGGCGATGCGATGCGCAAGGACGCGCCCAAGGCCGCTACCGATGATGCGGCGCTCGACACCATGGCGGCCGATCCCGCAACGATCGAACGCCCGCTGGTCGAAACGGAAAAGGGCGTCGTTCTCGCGCGCCCGCCCGAACGCGTCCGCACCATCCTGTGAACCTGCCCGAAGAGGCCCGCTGGCGCATCGAACGCGCGAGCCGCGCCGCGGTGGTGATTGACGCCGACACCTATTTCCGCGTCGCGCGCGCCGCCATGATGAAGGCGCGCAAGCAGATCCTGCTGGTCGGCTGGGATTTCGACGCGCGCATCCGCCTCGCCTGGAAGGATGAGCCGCCCGGCGTTCCCACGGAGGTCGGCGAGTTCATCAACTGGCTGGTCAAGCGCCGCCCCGATCTCAACGTCTATATCCTGCGCTGGGACAAGGGCGCGTTGAAGACGCTGTTTCGTGGCAAGACGCTGTGGACGCTCACCAAATGGCGTTTCCTGCGCAAGCGGATCCACCTGAAGCTCGATGGCCATCATCCGGTCGGCGCGTCGCAGCATCAGAAGATCGTGGTGATCGACGATTGCCTCGCCTTTTGCGGTGGCATCGACATGACGGACGAGCGCTGGGACACGCGCGCGCATCTCGATGATGATCCGCACCGCACCTCCCCCAGAGGTTTTGCCAACGGTCCGTGGCATGACGCGACAACGGCGCTCGAGGGGCCGATCGCCGCTGCGCTGGGCGACTTGTGCCGCACACGCTGGCAGATCGCGGGGGGTGACGCCATCCCGGTGCCGCACGCTCCGGTTGATTGCTGGCCGGCAGACCTGAAGCCCGATTTCCGCAACATCGACGTCGCCATCTCCCGATCGCAGCCGGAATATGGCCCGCAGGAATCGATCCGGGAGATTGAGCAGCTCTACCTCACGCTGATCGCCCGGGCGAAGCGGCGCATCTACGCTGAAAGCCAGTATTTCGCCTCGCGCCGGGTCGCCGAGGCGATCGCCCGGCGGCTCGATGAGCCGGACGGGCCGGAAATCGTCATCATCAATCCGGTCACCGCGCAGGGCTGGCTTGAACCGATCGCGATGGACACCGCGCGCGCCCGGCTGTTTCAGGCGTTGAAGCAGCGTGACGTCCACGGCCGCCTGCGCCTGTACCACCCGCACACCGCCGGCGGCACGCCAATCTACGTCCATGCCAAGGTGCTGGTGATCGATGAGGAAGTGATCCGCATCGGCTCTTCCAATTTCAACAATCGCTCGCTCCGCCTCGACACGGAGTGCGACGTGACGATCGAGCAGGACGGCGATCAGATTGCCGCGATCCGCGATGATCTGATCGCGGAGCATCTTGGGACCGAACCGGCCACCGTAACCGAAGCCATCGCCGCCCATGGCCTGATCGGCGCGATTGAGCGGCTGCGCGGTCGGGGCAAGACGCTCGTGCCCTATGAGGTTCCCGATCTCACCGGCGTGGAGGCGTGGCTGGCCGACAACAAGATCCTGGATCCGGAAGGTCCGGAGGAAATGTTCGAGCCATTGACCAAGCGGCAGCGCCTGCTCGCCCGATTGAAACGGAAACGTCACCGCCGCGTCGCGTGATGGTCATGTCCGCTGCCTAACCGACCTGCCGAGGTGCGTATTCTCGCACCGTTACAGGGAGGCTTAGGGCATGGCACGGATCAGGGTTCGCGATGGCGAGACGATCACGACGGAAACGATCGTCGGCGCTGGTGACGCGCTGTGGATCCGTGAAGGCGGCACCATTGCCCGCACTGGCGGTGCGCCTGCCGTGCGCATCACCGGCAACGACGCGATCGTCCGCAACGATGGCACCATCTCCGTTACCGGCAGCAGCGATGCCGCATTGGTCGGTGAGTTCTCGGGCGTGCTGGATCTGCGCCTTTCCAACCGCGGCACCATCTCGGCCGATGCGGTCGCCGTGGAACTGTCGTCGGAAAACGGCACCACCGGCGACGTGCTGTTCACCAACTTCGGCTCGATCATCGGTGGCGATGATCATGCGATCGCGATGCGCGATCTGCGTGCAAGCACGATCACGCTCCGCAACATGGCGGGTGGCCTGATCACCAACGATGGCGATTCGGATGTGGTCCGCCCCGGCCATGACGCCGCGACCGCGATCACCGTGATCAATGGCGGCACTATCCTCGCCGGCACCTTGGACGGCGAAACGTCGGGCGGCGATGCGATCGATTTCCAGCCGAAGGACGGCGGTGTCGCTGGCAAGGTCGTCAACCTTTCGACTGGTCATATCGAAGGCGGCAAGCATGGCATCACCGGCGCGAATGACGCCCTGATCCAGAATGCGGCTGGCGGCGTCATCATCGGCCGCAACGGTTCGGGCGTGAACTTTGATACCGAGGCTGCCGATGGTGACGGCTATGTCACGGTCGTCAACAACGGCCTGATCAGCGGTCGCTATGACGGCTTCGGCGATGGCGATGGAGACGGCGTGGACGTCGACTATCTCGTCAGCATCCGCAACACCGGCACGATCGAGGGGATCGGGGCGGATCTCATCGAGAATTTCGCTGATGGCATCGCCGCCGGCGGTGGCCGCATCAACAATCTCGCTGGCGGTCTCATTCATGGCCAGAGCAACGGCATCCTGATCGACGATGGCGATCGCAACGGCGCCTATGCCGAAACCACGTTGATCAATGACGGCACCGTCTCGGCCGAACTTGGCTATGCCGTCCGCTTCATTGGCGATTTTGACGATCTCATCATCAACAGCGGCACCATCGCCACCGATGCGGAGATTGCGATCGACGCGGGCGCCGGCGACGACAAGGTCCGCAATCAGGGCCAGATCATCGGCAATGTCGATCTGGGCGAAGGCAATGATGACTATCGCGGTGACGGTGAAGTCGCAGGCGAAATCTGGGGCGGTGCTGGCGACGACGTGATCGCCGGCGGTGCCGGCGCGGACGTGATCGTCGGTGGCGAAGGCAGGGATCGGCTCACCGGCGGTGCTGGCAACGATGTGTTCGTGTTTGCCGACGTGAACGACAGCGGCGCCACCTTCGGCACGGCCGATCGCATCGTGGATTTCACCGCCGGTGATCAGATCGATCTGTCGGGCATCGATTCGAATGCGGCAGAGGCGGGCGATCAGGCCTTCTCCTTCATCGGCGATGCGGCGTTCAGCGGCGTGGCAGGCGAGCTGCGCATCGCGGCGGATCGCGGCAACACCGTGATCTACGCCGATATGGATGGCGACATGGCTGCGGACTTCGCCCTTGTCGTCGTTGATCTGGTCGATCCGTCGGTGCTCAGCCTGCAACTCTGATGCACTTGGAGGCGGTCGGTGTGGTGACACCGGCCGCCTCCATCGCTATCGCGCGCGCATGACCGCCATCACTGCTGAAGTCGTCGCCGAACACGGCCTGTCCCCCGAGGAATATGACCGCGTGCTCCACGCGCTCGGCCGCGAGCCGAACCTGGTGGAACTCGGCATCTTCTCGGTGATGTGGTCGGAGCATTGCTCCTACAAATCCTCGCGAATCCACCTGAAGAAGCTGCCGACCGAGGCGCCCTGGGTGATCTGCGGCCCGGGCGAGAATGCCGGCGTCATCGACATCGGTGACGGTCAGGCCGCCATCTTCAAGATGGAGTCGCACAACCACCCGTCGTACATCGAGCCCTATCAGGGCGCGGCGACCGGCGTCGGCGGTATCCTGCGCGACGTGTTCACGATGGGCGCGCGGCCGGTGGCGAACCTCAACGCCCTGCGTTTCGGCCGCCCCGATCACCCGAAGATGCGCCACCTCATCTCGGGCGTGGTTCACGGCATCGGCGGCTATGGCAATTGCGTCGGCGTGCCCACCGTGGGCGGCGAGGTGAACTTCCACCCCGCCTATGACGGTAACATCCTCGTCAACGCGATGACGGTCGGCGTCGCCGATACCGACAAGATCTTCTATTCGGCTGCCAGCGGCGTCGGCAATCCGATCGTCTATGTCGGCTCCAAGACCGGCCGCGACGGCATCCACGGCGCTACCATGGCCTCCGCCGACTTCGGCGAGGATGCCGAGGAGAAGCGCCCCACCGTGCAGGTCGGCGATCCCTTCACCGAGAAGCTGCTGATCGAGGCCTGTCTCGAGCTGATGGCGTCCGACGCGATCGTCGCGATTCAGGACATGGGCGCGGCGGGCCTCACCTCCTCCAGCGTCGAGATGGCGTCGAAGGGCGGCGTGGGCATCGAGCTGATCATGGACGACGTGCCGCAGCGCGAAACCGGCATGACGCCCTACGAGATGATGCTCTCCGAATCGCAGGAGCGCATGCTGATGGTGCTGAAGCCCGGCCGCGAGGATTTCGCCGAAGCGATCTTCCGCAAGTGGGAGCTCGATTTCGCGGTCATCGGTCATGTCACCGATACCGGCCGCATGGTGCTGAAGTGGCAGGGCGATGTGGTCTGCGACATTCCGCTCGCCCCGCTCGCCGACGAGGCCCCGCTCTACGATCGTCCGCACGTCCCCACCCCGCCCGCCAAGGCGCTGGTAAACGTGCCGGAGTGCAAGGACATCGCCGCCGATCTCCTGACCCTGATGGGCTCGCCCGACATCGCCAGCCGCCGCTGGATTTGGGAGCAATATGACCACATGGTCGGCGCCGACACGGTGCAGCGCCCCGGCGGTGACGCCGCGGTCGTCCGCGTCCACGGCACCGACAAGGCGCTGGCGATCACCACCGATTGCACCCCGCGCTATTGCTACGCCGACCCGGTCGAGGGCGGCAAGCAGGCGGTCGCCGAGACGTGGCGCAACCTCACCGCCGTCGGCGCGAAGCCGCTCGCGATCACCAACTGCCTGAACTTCGCCAACCCCCAGCGCCCCGAGATCATGGGCCAGATCGTCGGCTGCCTCGACGGCATGGGCGAGGCGTGCCGCGCGCTCGACTATCCGATCGTCTCCGGCAACGTCTCGCTCTACAATGAGTCGAAGGCGACCGGCGGCGGCAGCGCGATCCTCCCCACCCCCGCGATCGGCGGCGTCGGCCTGATGGCGGACTGGACCAAGAGCGCCACCATCGCCTTCAAGGGCTCGGGCGACGTGATCCTCGCGGTCGGCACGCGCCGCGGCGATCTCGGCCAGTCGCTCTGGCTGCGCGAGGTGCACGGCCGCGAGGAAGGCCCCCCGCCCCGCGTCGACCTCCAGCAGGAGAAGGCGACCGGCGATCTCATCCGCCAGGCGATCGACCTTGGCCAGCTCTCCGCCGTCCACGACGTCTCCGATGGCGGCATCGCCGTCACGCTCGCGGAAATGGCGCTCGCCGGCAACATCGGCGCAATGATCGACCGCAAGCAGCCCTATGACTGCGCGCACAGCTTCTTCGCCGAGGATCAGGGCGTCTACATCGTCACCGTCCACGATCACGCGCTGGCCGATTTCCTCCACGCCGCGCTCGACGCCGGGGTCGAGGCCGAGCCG
>NZ_LSKH01000239.1:0-254 GCF_001557395.1 Sphingomonas sp. CCH5-D11
CCGCCGCTGCGGTCGAGGTGGATCGGGAGCAGGCCGTCGAGACGCTCGGTGCCGGCGAGTGGATTGCTGGCCTGGGCTTCGGCCGGAAGCGGCGTCACGGCAAGTGCAAGGCCGAGCAGCATCGTCGTGCGGTTCATCGATAAGTCCCCCTTGCGCCGATCACTAAAAGGGAGGCGCCGCATTGACCAGCCGCCTCCCTCTTCGTCATGCCGGGCTTGTCCCGGCATCCACCGTGCCGCAGCCCCCCCCCCCCC
>NZ_LSKH01000240.1:0-502 GCF_001557395.1 Sphingomonas sp. CCH5-D11
GCGCGGATGGCGTCGGCCATGTGATCGAGGATGCCAGCGTGACCGGCGCCACGCCCGAAGGCTGGGCAAAGGCGGTGGCAGGCTGCGCGGCACGGCATGGCGCTGACCGGATCGTCGCGGAAGCGAACCAGGGCGGGGAGATGGTGGGATCGGTGCTTCGCGCGGCCGATATGCGGCTGCCGGTGCGGCTGGTCCATGCGAGCCGCGGCAAGGTCGCCCGGGCGGAGCCGGTGGCGGCGCTCTACGAAGCGGGGCGCGTGCGCCATGCGGGCGTGTTTCCGATGCTGGAGGACGAGCTGTGCGGGCTGATCACGGGCGGCGGCTACGAGGGACCGGGGCGGTCGCCGGATCGGGCGGATGCGCTGGTGTGGGCGATGACCGAGCTGATGCTGGGCGCGCGCGGGCCGGCGGGGGTGCGGGCATTGTGATGGACGCGCGGCGGACGGTGCCGGTGGGTGGCGAGTGTCGCGCCTGATCGGCTGAGCGCAGCAGGCGGGGCGGG
>NZ_LSKH01000241.1:0-5264 GCF_001557395.1 Sphingomonas sp. CCH5-D11
GGGTGCGGATGTTGCCGGAGGCGGATGAGCCGCTCCAGCTTGGGCGGCGCATCGTCACGTTCCTGATCGTTTCCGTCGCAGCGGCGCTGATTTCCACTGGAATCGCAGTGGGTTTGCGTGCGCTTGGCCTCTTCGCAGGGATGGGCGAGGCGGACGCCAATGTGCTGGCGCTGGCCGCGATGCCGCTGGCCTGGACCATCCTCGGCTATGCCTTGCTGATGGAAAACACGCGCCGCGCGCAGATCAAAATGCTGCTGATCTGGGCGGCTTTGGCCGCAACTGGCCTGATCCTGGAAGTAATCGGATGAATTTGGCCCCTGAGAATGCCACGGTGAAGCAGGCGCTGTCGGCGCATGCCGCGATCGGCCTTGTCGCCGGCGCGCTCCTTTACCTGGTCAGCCTGTCGGGCGCGGTGGCGGTCTTCTATCAGGAATGGCAGCGGGTCGAGCAGCCGAACGCACCGGAGATGTCCACCATCTCGCCCGACGCCGTGCAGCGCGCGGTGGAGGCGGTGATGGCGTCGGAGAAAGGCAAGCCGCCCACCACGCACCTTTACGTCCACCTGCCGGTGGCGCCGCTGCCGCGGGCGACGATCACCACCGATACCCAGGCCGTTCACGTCGATGCATCGGGCAGGATTGCGGGTGCCGAACAGATCGCCTGGTCCGACTTTCTCGTCGCGCTCCACTATACGTTGAACCTGCCCGCCATATGGGGCCTGACGATTGTCGGCGGGCTTGGCGTGATGATGCTGGCATTGTCGCTGTCCGGCGTGGTGGCGCATCCGCGCATCTTCCGGGACGCCTTCCGACTGAGGGCGCGCGACAAGGGCGGTATCGGGCTGGCCGACTGGCACAATCGCCTGAGCGTTTGGACCCTGCCCTTCACCGTAGCGATCGCATTCACTGGCGCGCTGATCGGCGTCGCTTATGTCACAGCCTTTGGTGTCGCCACGACGAGCTATGGTGGTGATCTGGAGGCGGTGTATGCGCCGATCTTCGGCGAGGAGGGAAAGCCCGACAAGACGGCCGCGCCGGCGCCCGATGTCGCTGCCGCGCTTGGCTATATGCGGCAACATTATCCCCAGGCCGAACTGACCTATGTAACCCTGCACGACCCGGGCACGGCGGGGCAGCACATCCAGGTTCTGGGCGAGCATCAGCGGCGACTGATCTTCGGCGAATATTATACCTTCGACGGAGCCGGCAAATTCCACGGTGTCGCCGGCCTTGCCGATGGCTCGCTGGGCCAGCAGGCGGCCGCGTCCAACTACCGGCTGCACTTCGGCAATTTCGGCGGCTTGCCGGTCAAGCTGGCTTATCTGGTATTCGGCCTGATCCTGACCGCCATCTGCGCCACCGGCACGTACATCTGGCTGGGCAAGCGCGAGCGGCGCGGCGTCGAGCAGCCGCGCCTGCGATCTCTGTGGGACGCCGTGGTCTGGGGATCACCGCTGATGCTGGCGGTGACGTTCATCGCGCGCAAGCTCCTCGGCAACGACGCGCCGCTCGCCGAAATCTTCTGGATCGGCATGGCGGCATTGCTCGCGAGCGCGTGGATCGTGACCACGCGTGATACCCTGGCGAAATGGCTGCAACGGGCGCTCGTCGCCAGCCTCGTGCTTGTGCTGGCGATGATCTGGCGGGGGTGAGTTGTACCAGCAGCAACTCAACTAATAGTTAACATCTTGATAACCATGAATTGTTGGAACGGAACATGCGTTGATTGGCTTTCATTCCGGGCTGTGCGGAATGCTCCGCGATAGGAGGAATGATGAACGCCAATCTTGTGTCAGCGGTGTTTGACAGTCAGGCCGAAGCCGAGCGCGCCGTCGCCGAACTCCGGCGGAGCGGTGTCAGCGACGATGCGATTTCGATCGTCGCCCGGCACGATGGCGACGGCGCCACCGATGACGGCAGCGGCGCCGGGAGCAAGGAATTCATCGGCAAGGTTGCGGCGGGCGCCGGTATCGGCACGATCCTGGGGATTGCGGCACTGGCCATTCCCGGTGTCGGCCCGCTGGCCGCGGCCGGCGCGATCGCGTCTTCGGTGGTGCCGGGCATCGCAGTCACGGGTGCGGCACTGGGCGGTGCCGCCGGCGGGCTGGAGAAGGTAATGACCGATCACGGCGTCAGCGATGACGATGCCCGCTATTATGGCGATCGCCTGCACCAGGGCGGCGTTTTCGTATCGGTGAATACCGGTTCGGCCGGTATCGCATCCGAACAGGCGGCCGAGATCCTGCATCGCGCGGGCGGGCATAGCGCGACGCGCCCGCGGGTCGCCGCGGCGGTCTGATCAGCGCGGCTGCCGGCTCCGGGAATGTTGCTTGCCGGAGGCTGGCCGAACTTTATTCGGCTTGCCCCGGTCGGACCTGATCATAGCCCAGGGCGGCAACGAGCGCGGCAAGCTGACGATCGTTGCCGCCCAGGCTGTTTTCACCCCACAGACCGGTTTCCTGCGTGCCCGCGACGTAGCGGTATTCCCGCATCTCACCGGCGCATTTGGTCCGGGTGCCGAGACGCCGGCCCATCCACCAGAACCACAGATCATCCCCCTGTGGCGCGAGGCGCATGAACATGTCCGCGCGCAGCACGTCCGCGTGCAATGTGCCCGGCGGATAAAGGATCCCGCCCGCCCCGACCGCAAGCAGATCCTCCGACGGCGCAAAGCCAGACCCGTCGTCCAGGTTGAGCTGCCACGTGAGATAGGGTTCGAAGCCGTCCAGCGCGAAGCCAATGCGGTGCGCGCGGCGGCAGATGATGCACGGATCGGAACGATCATAGGCGTCCACCAGCACGCCGAGCCAGTCGGGCGGATAGATGATATCGTCATCCGCGGTGACGATGAACGCGTTTGGAAATGCCTCCAGCGCCGGAACCAGCTTTTTGTAGGACCGGACATCGGCGGTGAAGCGGATTTCCAGCCCGCGGGCGCGCAATCCCCAGACGGCACGCGGGATCGCATCCCGATCCTGATCCGCCACCCACAATATCGTCCGATCCGCACGCACATCCTGCTCCAGCAGCGATCGGAGCGTGTAGTGCAGAGAACGGAAACGTTTGGGATAGGACGTGACGGAAATGATCAGCTCGCCCGGCAGATTATGGGGGCGAGCACCGCCGCGCCACACCGGCCAACGGGCCCAGATCTGCTGGCGCACCTCGTCCACCCGCCGCCGCGCGGATGCACGCGCGCGGTGCAGAAGATCAGCCTTGGCGAACGGCTGCTGCAGGGCGGATGAATTGATGCTCATGTGCCGCATGGAAGGAGCCGGTGAACCATCGCGGCGGGGCATATTTCATTTGGCAGAGAGGCTTCAGCCCGGAATGGTGCCTAAGTAGAGCGACTAGCCTGATCAGGAACTATCCTTATTGCGCCGCTCAGGACCCTATGTCGTCATAGGCATACATCCAAAGGTCTAGGGCCGACGCGTTTGCGTCTGTCCGGTTCGTCGTCGCCTGTCAGTGGTCCTTCATGCAGCGATGATTGCCGGATTGCCGCGGGGGACGTTTACCAGCCGTAAGGAGAGGCATGATGATCGGCGCCATTGTTCCTGCATGTCGAACAAGCGGCGCGGTCAGGCTGTTTTCCCTACGGTATCCGCCGTTTCAAAGGTGAACGAGGCCCGATGGACCTGCGGGCCACTGGGAAGGGAGGATAGCGGAAGCCTGTAAATATCCGAATCGGTAAAATGCTGAAAACGGGCGCTTTGGTGTTGCTCAGTTATTGCCGTGCGGCGCCCACCTAAGCCTTTCTCCTTAGTGATAGGGTGGCCGTATTCTGGCAGCGTTGCGCTCGACCTTCCTCAGGCAGGAAGATGGCGGGGATGTGCCCTGCCGCGCAAGCGTCGGGAGCGGCAAGGATGGGAAGCAATGCCGTAGTCTCGCAGATTGCCGCGAGCAGGTCATTCGACCGCATGCATGCTTCGTCCGCAGGACCTGCTCCGTCGGGCGTCCGATGGTGGGGCTGATGATGCGCCTCCCCACGCTCGCGGCGATCGCCTGCATGCTGGGTTTTTCCGGCTCTGATGTTGTTGTCGCCGAAAGTGCGCGCGTCGCCGCGCCCCTGGCGGGAATCAACCTTGCAGGAGGGGAATTCAACTCGCGGCGAAAGCCGGGCGCCTATGGCAAGGATTACATCTACCCTTCCGCGAAGACCGCCTCGCCCTTTCTGAAAAGCGGAATGCAGATCGTCCGCGTGCCGGTATTGTGGGAGCGGATCGAGCAACAGCCGGACGGGACGCTTGATCCAGCCGAGATGAGACGCCTGGATCGTGCGTTCGCGCAGCTCGCCGGTTTTCGGATCATCGTTCTTGATCTGCACAATTACGGCCGGCTGCGCGGCACGCGGCTGGATCAAATGGACGGCGGCGCCGAGCGGCTGGCCCGCACCTGGAGCAATCTCGCCAGCCATTACGCCGGCAATCCGCGCATCGCCTTTGGCCTGATGAACGAGCCGCACGACATCACGCCGCGTGCGTGGCGAGCGATCGCGGACCGATCGGTGCGGGCGATCCGGCGCACGGGCGCGCGCAACCTGATCCTCGTCCCCGGCAGCAACTGGACGGGCGCGCATAGCTGGACGCAGGGCGGGAAGGGATCGAACGCTGCCGCCTTCGCCAACTTCCGCGACCCCGGCGGCAATTTCGCGTTCGAAATGCATCAGTATGTCGACCGGGATCATTCCGGGACGCAGGCGCAGTGCGTGGATCCGACAACGGCGGCGCGGCGCCTGGAACCGGCGACACGCTGGCTGCGGCAACAGCGACAACGGGGTTTTCTTGGGGAGTTCGGCGCCGGCGACAGTGACGCGTGCCTGGCGGCGCTGTCGTCCCTGCTGAGCGCCGTGCAGCGCGCGCCCGACGTGTGGATGGGCTGGGCCTATTGGGCAGGGGGGGACTGGTGGGGCAAATACCCGATGAACGTGCAGCCCGCGTCCGACGGGCGAGCCAAGCCGCAAATGGCCGTTCTCGGCCGCTTCGTGCGGGTTGCTTCGCGATGAGGAAACGCGGATCGGCGATGCTGACCATGGCAGGCGTCGTCCTGGCGAGTGCCAGCGCGTCCGCCCAGACGCTGCCCGACACGCTCGACGTGCGGGCGGGCGTGGTCTCCACCTTCGATACCAACATGCTGCGACTGAACGACGAGCGCGCGCCGGGCGATCGGGAGGATGTTCGCATTACGCCGCAGCTCGACATCAATGTTCGCCGGCTGATCGGGGGGCGGCACCAGCTGACCATCGGCGGGACCGCGGGCTACGAC
>NZ_LSKH01000242.1:0-20681 GCF_001557395.1 Sphingomonas sp. CCH5-D11
GGCATTATGTCCTATGGGACAGATGCGCAGGCCTCGCTTATGGACGACGGCATGAGCACCGCCTTTTCCGAGACCGCGCGCCCAACCATTCGCGATGTCGCGCGGATCGCGGGGGTATCGATCAAGACCGTATCGCGCGTCATCAACGACCAGCAATATGTCAGCGCCGACAAGCGCGAGCGGGTGCGTCAGGTGATGACGGAGATCGGCTTCAAGCCCAGTCACGCCGCGCGGGCGCTGGCGGGACACAAATCGCACCAGATCGCGCTGATCTGCGACAATCCCAATCCCTGGTATGTGTACGAGATCCAGTTCGGCGTGCGCGAACGCTGTGCGCGCGACAAGATCCGCATGATCGCGCAGCCTTATGATCGTGCCTCGCCGACGCTGTTCGACGATATCGTGGCACTGCTCGACCAGGCGAATCCCGATGGGCTGGTGCTGGCCCCGCCGGCCTGTGACGACACCCGGGTGCTCGACGAACTGACGCGGCGTGGCACGCCCTTTGTCCGGCTGCAGCCGGGATTGCGGATCGACGAAGGGCCGGCGGCGCTGATCGACAATGAGCGCGCCGCCTTCGACATGACGACGCACCTGCTCGGCCTGGGGCACCGCCGGATCGGCTTCATCGTCGGCGATCGCAGCTATGCCGCATCGGGCCAGCGGCTGGCGGGATATATCGGCGCGCTGGGCGAGCAGGCGGTGGAGATCGACCTTGATCTGATCCGGCAGGGACAGTTCGACGTGGCCTCGGGGGAGGCGGCGGCCGACGCATTGCTGTCGCTGTCGCAGCCGCCGACCGCGATCTTTGCCTCGAGCGACGACATGGCGGCGGGCGTGCTCGCCGCCGCGCATCGCCGCGGCGTGCGCGTGCCCGGCGCATTGTCCGTCGCAGGGTTCGACGACGGGCCGACCGCGACGATCGTCTGGCCCGCACTGACGACGGTGCGCCAGCCGGTGCGCGCGCTGGCCGAAGCGGCGACCGACCTGCTCCTCTCCCCGGCGCAGGGCGAAGGGCCGCAGCGACGCCTGCTCGCCCATGAAGTGGTGCCACGCGCCTCATCCGCGCCACCAACCGGTTGATTAATGTCGTGTCTTGGGTGACACCGTTGTCTTAAGGTTGATGGAGAGGATGATAGTGGAAGGCATCGGCAATACGCGCCGGCTGTTGATCGTGGGGCTGGCCTTCACGGCGATCATGCTCAACTACGTCGACCGGCAGATCATCGCGCTGTTGAAGCCGATGTTGCAGAGCGAGTTCGGCTGGAGCGACCGCGACTACAGCCACATGGCGTCCGCATTCCAATTCTCCGCGGCGGTAGCGTTCCTTGGCACCGGCTGGTTCATCGACCGCATCGGCCTGAGGCGCGGGTTTGCGATCGGCGTGGGCGCGTGGAGCCTTGCCGGCATGGCCCATGCCTTTGTCACGAGCGTCGGCGGGTTCGTCGGCGTGCGCGCGGCGCTGGGCGCGGCCGAATCGATCGGCACGCCGGCGCAGGTGAAGACGGCCGCGACCTATTTCCCGCCCGAGCAGCGGTCGCTGATGCTCGGCGTCGGTAACATGGCATCGAATTTCGGCGCGGTGGTCGCGCCCTTGACGATCCCGGCGCTGGCGCTGGCGCTCGGCTGGCGCGCGGCGTTCCTGATCGCGGGCGGGCTGGGGCTCGTGTGGGTCTTGGCGTGGTTCGCCGTCACCCCGCGCACGTCGAGGACACCCGGCGCGGCGGGCAGCGCGGACGGGGACCGAGGCGCATCGGTGCCATGGTCGTCGCTGCTGCGCGACCGGCGGCAATGGGCGGTGATCGCGGCCAAGGCGCTGAGCGACCAGGTGTGGTGGTTCCTCCTGTTCTTCATGCCCGACCTGTTCCACCGCATGTTCGGCATGAGCCAGGGAAGCCTCGGCCTGCCGATCGCGACCATCTATTTCCTCGCCGCGCTGGGCAGCCTCAGCGGTGGGATCCTGCCGACATACCTGCTGCGGCGGGGGGTCGACGTGAACCGCGCGCGCAAGGGATCGATGCTGCTCTATGCGCTGCTGATCCTCCCGGTGCCGCTGGTGCTGCTGACGGGCGACCCCTGGGTGGCGGCGGGGCTGCTTGGGCTGGGCCTGTTCGCGCACCAGGGCTTCTCCACCAACGTCTTTGCGATGACCGCCGATATCTTTCCATCGCGGATGATCGGAACGGCGATCGGCATCGGCGCATTTGCCGGCAATCTCAGCGGCATGGGCATGATCGAGCTGGCCGGCTGGTCGCTCGACAACGGCCATGGCTATACGCCGATGCTGCTGATCTGCGGGGGTTCGTATCTGGTCGCACTGCTGCTGATCCACCTGCTCGTGCCGAAGCTGGTGGTGGCGGAGCCGGGGACGGCGAAGGTGGCGCCGGCGGGGCATTGAGGACGGTCGCGACGAGCGACGTGTCCTCGCTCTGAGCTGGCTTCAGCATCTAACCGCTTCGTCGACGGGACGTTGTTAAGGTGACGATGGATGCTGAAACAGGTTCGGAAGACTGCTGGCTGAGCGCGACCGCTTCCGCCGAATTGCGGCCATCGCTCCCATGTGACACCTCTGTTCACATGAGGTCTCGACTACTGCTTGCGATGGCGCTTCTGACGGGTTGCGCGTCCAGCGTTCGCTCCGGTCAGCCCTCTGACTCAATCGTCAAGAGTGGCATCTTCCACACTGGCGAGCATGCTTACTTAGAGACATCCAACGGAGATGTATTTGAGCTTCGAGTGCCAGCGGCGCGAGACCGTCAGCGGCTCTATGCACTTGCGCCAATCACGCCCGAAACGATGGAGCCGCAGTGCCTTCACCTGCGCGTCGCCGGAAAGATGGATGGAGCGACAGAGCTAGGACGCCCCATCTTTGTGGTTTCCAAGGTTACTGAAGCCGAGGCGATCGGTTGCGGTGACAACGTCCGCTAACCACCCCAAGCCCGCCGAACTCCGACATTCCGCTCACGCCCCAGAAGCGGACATCAAGCCTTGCGTTGTTGCAACGCCCAGTAGGTCACCGCAGACACACAGCCGTAAATGCTAAAGACTGTCTGCAGGCCTGGGAGGCCGCTCGCCAGCGCAAGACCGATCGCGACACCTGCGAATGCTCCTACCAAACCGAAGACAATGGAGTTGTCGAGGTTAAGGCGACGCAAGAGGAGAGCCGTAGGCGTGCCAAGGACCAACAGGGCTGCAAGAATGAAGGGGAACGGAAAAGCGATCGCGAAGGCCGCTCGCGCGAGGACTGGTCCAGCCGCGAAAGCCTCTGGATCAAAGAAGAACTCGTAGAAGCTATTGCCCAGCGCGCCCGCAATCGCCGTCAACGTCGCCGCCATTAGCAGTTGGCCTACGAAAGAGCCGATCGCTTTTCCCGGCTGGGAAGTATGCGTGACTGCCGTGTCCGTCATCAACCCTCGATAGCAGAAAAGTCCGCTTCCCACCATTTACGGTCTGACGAATGCAGCACGCTGGCGCGTTCTCACGGTTGCAGTATTCGCGGAACCATGGATCTCCGCCTTCGCGGGGACGACGGCTTGGGGTGTGGGTTGGGTGCGCCCTTGTCATCCCGCACGAAAAAAGCCCCCGGATTGCTCCGGGGGCTAGGGCTTCTGACTTGGGGAGGGGGCGTCAGAAGTTGATGCGGCCGGTGACGCCGTAATAGCGGTCGGCGTCGCGCGGGATCTGATAGCGGTAGCTGCCTGCGGAGCCGCCGTTCTGGATCGCGGCGGCGTAGCTCTGGTCGAACAGGTTGCGGACCTGGAAAGTCAGGCGGAAGCGATCGTCCTGGTCGCCCACCCCGGCCGACAGGTTGACGAGGCCGTAGCCGTCGATCGTGCCCAGCTGACGCTGTACCGCATCCGGCGAGAAGAGCGCGAGCTGCTTCGACTGATAATTGCCCTGCGCACCGAGGAACACGTCCACCGCGCCGCCAGTGCGCCAGCGATAATCCACGCCGAGCGAGCCCTTCCATTCCGGCGCGAAGGGCAGAGAGGTGCCCGAGGGGATCACCGGGGTGGTCGGCGTCGGCTGGAAGAACCGGTCGACGTGCGCGTCGGTATAGGCGATGCCGCCCGAGATCGACAGGTCATCGATCGGGCGCAACACGAGATCCGCCTCAACGCCGCGCGTTGAGACTTCGCCGGCGTTGGTGAAGCGGGTGACGACCACGCCGGCGACGAGATCCGGGTTGTTGGCCTGGAAATTATCGTACTTGGCATAGAAAGCCGCGAGGTTGAGCGTCAGCGCGCCGCTGAAGAACACGTTCTTCAGGCCGACTTCGTAGCTGTCCGACGTTTCCGGCGCGATCGCATTGGTGCCGGTCGCGGTCAGATTGTAGAAAACGTTAAACGCCGGGCCCTTGTAGCCGCGTGTCCAGCCGCCATAGGCGACCACGTCGCGGCTGATGTCGAATTGCAGCGACGCCTTGCCCGACCAATTGTCGTTGGTGACCTTGCCGCGGAACTCGGTCGCGGGCGTGCCGGTGCCGGTCGGCGTGGTCGGGAAGCTGGGGCTGATGCCCGGGCCGGCCAGCGTTGTCGTGCGGCTGTGCCAGACGTTGAGCTGATCGGTGGTGTAGCGAACGCCGCCGATGAAGCGGAAGCGATCGGTGAAGTTCGCGGTGAACTGGCTGAAGGCAGCGATGTTCTGGAACACCGAGCCGAACGTGGCGACGCCAAACGGATTGGTCGTCGCCGGCGCGCCGGGCGTGCCGCACGGGACCAGCCCGGTCGTCCCCGCGCCATTGCAGCTCACCACCGAGCGCGCAAACGTGCGCTCCGACGCGGCGCGCGAATAATAGAGGCCGACGACATAGGACAGGAACTGCTGCGACGGCGAGGTGAGGCGCAGTTCCTGGCTGAATGTGTCGCCCGTCTGCGGGCCGTTGTCGTGCAACTGCGGGAAGCCGACATATGCGCCGTTGGTGAAGTCACCGTCCCGGATCTCGGTGTTCGAATATTCGCGATAGGCGGTGATGCTGGTGACGGTCTGCGTGCCTAGCTCGCTGTCGATCTGGATCGATGCGCCATAGCCCTCTTCCTCCGTGCGGGTGATGAGGTTCTGGTTGACGCGGCGCGTCTCGTCACCGCGCGGCGCCGGCAGGACGGCGGAGATCGGGCTGGTGATCGCGGCACCCGCGGCGTTGAGCGGGCCGGTGCCGATCACCTCCGCGCAGCAATCGTCATCATTCTTATGATAATCGGCGATGATCGCGATCGTCGTCGCGTCGCTGGGCGTCCACTTCAGCTGGACGCGGCCGCCGACATGCTCATAGCCGTTGACGCGGCGGCCGTTATACGCGTCGTTGCGGATGTTGCCGTCATAGCGGCTGTAGAAGCCGGTGAAGCGCGACAGCAGGTTTTCGGTGATCGGTATGTTGATCGCGCCGCGGATGCGCGCCTCGTCACCGCCGGTGAAGTAGCTGCCCTCTAGATAGCCGCCGAAATCGCGCGTCGGCTGCTTGGTGACGATGTTGATCACGCCGGCCGAGGCATTCTTACCGAACAGCGTGCCCTGCGGCCCGCGCAGCACTTCCATGCGCTCAATATCGACCAGGTCGCCGAACGCCTCGCCGGTGCGCGCAAAGACAACGCCGTCGACCACTGCCGAGACCGACGGTTCGCCTGCGATCGAGAAGGTGGTGGTGCCGACGCCGCGCAGGAACAGCGATTGGTTGAGCGTGGTGCCCGACTTCTGGAAGTTCAAGGCGGGCACGAGGTTCACCGCGCCGTCTAGTCCAGGTGCGCCGGTGGCGGTGAGCGCATCGCCGCCGATGACGGAGACGGCCAGCGGCACGTCCTGAAGACGCTCGCTGCGCTTCTGCGCGGTGACAACGATGTCGCCCATCGAGGCATCAGCCGATTCGGCCGATTCGGCCGCGACACCCGGTGCCGGCGCCGTCTCCTGTGCCGCTGCCGGCTCCGCAGTCTGCCCTTCCGGCGACATCGCCTGCGCCGAGACGCCCTGCGCCGCTACGGCGAACGCAGCGCTCGCGGCAAGCAAAAGCGCCTTGCTAGAGAAACTTACCATTACCCTCTCCTACCCCAAACCAGTCACACGCCGCACAATCCGCGACCGCCATCTTTAATCCCCTTAGTTGATGGGGATTCCCGTGGCGACCCTCCGAATTCGGCAAAGGTCCAATTGACCGCTTCCCTGTACGCGAGATCGCCCATATAAGACAACGGTGTCTTATTTGCCCTCCCCCGCTCGCTCCGTCGCTCTGGGCGACACCGGTCTCACCATCAGCACCATCGCCTGGGGCATGTGGCGCTTCCGCGGCACCGATGTCGCCGCCGCCCGCGCGCTGGTCGAGGCGGCGTTCGATGCCGGCGTGACCCTGTTCGACACCGCCGACATCTATGGCCCTGACAATGATGAGGAATTCGGTGCTGCCGAGGCGCTGCTCGGCCGCGTCTTTGCCGAGGCGCCGGAGCTGCGCGACAAGATGGTGCTCGCGTCCAAGGGCGGGATCCGCATGGGCGTGCCGTATGACTCGAGCGCGACTTATCTGGCGGAGGCGATCGACGCGTCGCTGACCCGACTCGGCTGCGACAAGATCGACCTTTATCAGATCCACCGGCCGGACATGCTGGCGCACCCGCAGGAAGTGGCCCGCGCACTCGACGATGCGCGCGCCGCCGGCAAGATCACCGCTATTGGCGTGTCGAACCATACGCCAGCGCAGACCGCCGCACTGGCCGAATATTTGACCGTTCCGGTCGTCAGCCACCAGCCGGAGTTCTCGGCCCTCACGACAAAGCCGCTGTTCGACGGTCTGTTCGATCAGGCGATGCAACGCGGAATGGCGGTGCTGGCCTGGTCGCCGTTGGGCGGCGGTCGCCTTGCCGATCCGAAGGACGAGCGCGCGCGCGCCGTTTCCGCCCTGCTCGACGTGAAGGCCGAGGTGGCCGGCGTCGATCGTGCGGCGGCCGCCTACAGCTGGATCATGGCGCACCCCGCGCGCCCGATCCCGATCGTCGGCACGCAGAATGCGGCGCGGATCGCCACGATCCCCGACGCCTACAAACCGCAGTGGACGCGCGAGGAATGGTACGCCGTCCTTCAAGCCAGCATGGGAGAGCGTTTGCCGTGACGGAATCGACCAACAAAGCGTGCGAAGTCAGCTGGTTCTCCGCGCTGTGCGATGACGATTACGAGTTTCTCGGCGTTCCCGATGCGAAGCTGAAGTCGAGCTGGGAGCATTGCCGCGACATCGTGCTGCAGGCCGAGAGCGGCGGGTTCGACAATATCCTGCTGCCCTCTGGCTATGCTTTGGGCATCGACACGACGGCGTTTGCGGCGGCGATCGCGACGCTGGTGAAACGCATCCGGCTGCTGATGGCGGTGCGGATCGGCGAGAGCTGGCCGCCGCAGCTGGCGCGGCAGATCGCGACGATCGACCGCATCCTGGGCGGGCGGCTGACGGTGAACATCATCTCCTCCGACCTGCCGGGCGAGACGCTGGCGTCCGGCCCTCGCTACGCCCGCACGCTGGAGGCGATGCAGATCCTCAAGACCATGCTGAACGGCGAGCCGCTGGATCACCAGGGCGAGTTCTGGAAGCTGAAGCTCGATCCGCCGGCGGTGACGACCGTGTCGGGCAAGTGCCCGCCGCTGTATTTCGGCGGCCTGTCGCCGGATGCGCGCGAGGTCGCGGCGCAGGGCGCGGACGTGTACCTGATGTGGCCGGACAAAAAGGAAGCGGTGCAGGCGATCATCGACGACATGAGCGCGCGCGCCGCCAAGCACGGCCGCACCCTGAAGTTCGGCTATCGCGCGCATGTGATCGTGCGCGAAACCGAGACGGAGGCACGCGCCGCCGCCGATCGCCTGCTCTCGAAGCTGGACGCGGCGCAGGGCGAGGCGATCCGCAACAAGTCGCTCGATACGACCTCTACCGGCGTCGCGGCGCAGGCCGCGCTGCGCGAGGGAGCGACGGACGATGGCTATGCCGAGGAGCATCTGTGGACCGGCGTCGGCCGGGCACGCTCGGGCTGCGGCGCGGCGATCGTCGGTGATCCCGATCAGGTGCTGGCCAAGCTCAGGATGTACCAGGACATGGGGATCGAGGCGTTCATCCTGTCCGGCTATCCGCATGCCGCCGAGGCGGACCTGTTCGCGCGGCACGTGTTGCCGAAGCTCGAACATGGCCCGCTGGTTCTTTGATCGGGTGACCGGCTAGCACCGTTCCCCGGTGAAGGCCGGGGAACGGTCGGGAAGGCCGGCGTAACGAAGCTGCGGCACCCGCCAGTCGGCGTTCCGCAGCTGGACCCCGGCCTGGGCCGGGGAACCACGGGGGAGAGGACGATGACCCACAACAAGCCGCTGATCGTCGGGATCGGTGGAACAACCGTTGCCGGCTCCTCTACCGAGCGCGCGCTGCAGATTGCGCTCTGCGCCGCCGAAGATGCCGGGGCGGACGTCCGGCTGTTCGGCGGCGAAACCCTGGCCGCTTTGCCCCTCTACAACCCCGGTATCGCGCGCACCGCGGGTGAGGAGGCGCTGGTCGAAGCGATCCGCGCCGCATCGGGCGTCATCATCGCATCGCCTGGCTATCACGGCAGCGTCTCCGGCATGGTCAAGAACGCGATCGACCTGCTGGAAGAAACCGCGCGGGATGCGCGGCCGTACCTTGCCGACGTGCCGGTCGGCCTGATCGCCACCGCTTATGGCTGGCAAGCCACGGGATCGACGGTCGCCGCGCTGCGCTCGATCGCGCATGCGCTGCGCGGCTGGCCCACGCCTTTTGCGGCAACAGTGAACAGCGCGCAGGCGAAGCTTGATGCGACAGGCGGGTGCAGCGATCCGGCGGTGATCGACCAACTCCGCCTGGTCGGGCGCCAGGTCGCGGCGGCGGCGCTGCGCGACCATGCGGCGCGGGTGGCGGCATGAGCATCCGGCTGCAGGCGGTAACGGGCGGGTTCGACGTCCTTGCGGGCGACGCGCTGGTTATGCGCCACCGTGTCGAGGCACCCGCCCTGTTCGTCGGCATGGGTACGCCGCGCGTCGACATGTATCGCGGCAATTACTTCCTTGAGGACCGCCTCGCTGAGCGGATCGCGCTGCGCGAGGCGGTGATCGAGGGCGGCCGCGTCACGCTCTCTGCGAACGGGCGCGCGCTGCTCGCGCTGACCGTTGAGGGTGGCGCATTGGCGCTCGAGGCGCTCGATCCGACGCTCAACCGCTTGTGGCTGACGACCGTTGGCGAGGCGGGCGAGCGCTTTTGGGGTGGCGGCGAGCAGATGTCCTATGTCGACATGGCCGGGCGGCGCTTTCCGATGTGGACGTCCGAGCCGGGCGTCGGGCGCGACAAATCGACGCTGATGACGTTCCAGTGCGACCGCGATCATCGGTCGGGCGGGGATTACTGGAACACCAATTATCCGCAGCCGACCTATCTTTCGTCGCGTCGCTACGCACTGCACGTCGATACGACGGCCTATAGCTGCTTCGACTTCCGCGAGGCGGCCGCGCCCGAGATCGAGATCTGGGAAATCCCCTCACGGATCGAGCTGTTTGCGGGTGACCGCTTTGCGGCGATCGTGGACCAGCTCTCCCTGCGGTTCGGCCGCCAGCCGCAACTGCCCGCCTGGGCCTATTCGGGCGCGATCCTGGGTCTGAAGGACGGCACGCGCAGCTTCGAGCGAATGGAGGCGATCCTTGACGCGGGCGCCGTCGTGACAGGTCTTTGGTGCGAGGATTGGGTGGGCTTGCGCGTCACCAGCTTCGGCAAGCGGCTGTTCTGGGACTGGAAGGCGAACGAGGCGCGTTATCCCGGCCTGCGCCAGAAGATCGCCGAGCTGAACGACCGCGGCATCCGCTTCATGGGCTATGTGAACCCGTATCTCGCCGTTGACGGGACGCAATATGTCGAAGCGGCGGAGGCGGGGTATCTGGCGCTGAAGCTCGACGCGGACGAGCCGTACATCGTCGATTTCGGCGAATTCGATTGCGGGATCGTTGACTTCACCAATCCGGCGGCGGCCGAATGGTTCGCGGATCGGGTGATCGGCCGCGAGATGCTCGACATCGGCCTGTCGGGCTGGATGGCGGACTTTGGCGAGTATCTGCCCACCGACGTGCGTCTGCACGATGGCAGCGACGGTATGCTGGCGCACAATGCCTGGCCGACGCTTTGGGCCGAGGTGAACGCGCACGCCGTTGCCAGCCGCGGCAGGACGGGCGATGCGGTCTTCTTCATGCGTGCCGGCTTCACCGGGGTCGGCGCACACTGCCCCTTGCTCTGGGCGGGCGACCAGTGCGTCGATTTCTCGCGCCATGACGGGATCGGCACGGTGATCCGGGCCGCCTTGTCCTCCGGCCTGGTCGGCAATGCTTATCACCACAGCGATCTTGGCGGGTACACCAGCCTCTACGACAACGTGCGCACGCCCGAACTGCTGATGCGCTGGAGCGAATTGTCCGCCTTTTCGCCCGTCATGCGCAGCCACGAGGGCAACCGGCCCGACAGCAACCTTCAGCTTGACGGCGATGCTGCGGTGCTGGCGCATTTCGTGGCCATGACCAAGGTTCATGCCGCACTGGCGCCCTATGTGGCGAGCCTGTCCGCAGAAGCGGCAACGACGGGCCTTCCACTGCAGCGCGCCATGTTTCTTGATTATGAGGACGACGCGGCCTGCTGGGGCGTGGAGACGCAATTCGCGTATGGGCGCGACCTGATCGTCGCGCCGGTGATCGAGGCAGGTGCCGAGCGGTGGCGCGCCTATCTGCCCGAAGGTGCCGAATGGCGACATCTGTGGTCCGGCGAAGCGTTCCACGGCGGCACGCGCGTGGAGGTTGCGGCGCCGATCGGCCAGCCCCCGGTATTCTATCGCAGTGACAGCGACTTTGCTTCATTGTTCGCGTCGATCGGTGCTGCCTGAATGAGGCACGACGATCGTTCCTTGGCGGCGCATATCCGGGCGACAGGAGAGCGGCGGTGACCAGATACGCAACGCTGCCGCTCGCGGCCGATCTCTACAATGATCTCGAGCCCTCGCCCAAGTCGAGCTGGCGGGATCTGATGCCGGGGCTGACGGTCGCGGTGCTGGCCACGATGGCGGCGGCGTTCGTCGCCGATCATTACGGCGCACCGCTGACGTTGATGGCGCTGCTGATCGGGCTCGCGCTCAATTTCCTCGGCGCCGACCCGCGCATGTCGCCGGGGCTGGGCTTTGCCTCCAAGTCGCTGCTGCGATGGGGCATCGTGCTCGCCGGCGCGCGCATCACATTGGGGCAGATCGTCGGGCTGGGCCCGGGAACGCTGCTGGCTGTCATCGCGATCCTGCTCGTGACGCTGGCAAGCGGCGTGATCATCGCGCGTGCGCTTGGCCTTGGTAGCGCGTTCGGCACGCTGGCAGGCGGGGCGGTGGCGATCTGCGGCGCATCCGCGGCGATGGCGCTGGCGACGACATTGGGCGAGAAACGCGCCAATCAGGCACAGCTCGCGCTGGTCCTTGTCGTCATTTCGGCGGCGAGCGCGACCGCGATGTTCCTTTACCCCAGCCTCGCGCATCAGCTTGGCCTGACCGACCGGCAAGCGGGCTTTATGCTGGGCGCCTCGATCCACGATGTCGCCCAGGCGCTGGGCGCGGGGTACAGCTATTCGGATGGCGCGGGGCAGATCGCCGCGATCGTGAAGCTGACGCGGGTCGCCCTCCTCGCCCCAGTGCTCGCGCTGGTTGCGGCATTCTTCCGGCCCGAGGACGGCAAGAAAACGGGCATCACTTTGCCGTGGTTCGTGGTGGGGTTCTTCGCCTTTGCCGGGATCAACTCGCTGGGCATCATACCATCGGTGGCGAGCCGCGGTGCGCAGGATATCGCAACCGCCTGCCTCGCCTGCGCCGTCGCGGCGACCGGCATCCGCGCGCCGATGAGCTCGCTGCTGGAGACGGGGATCAAGCCGATCCTGGTGATCGTGACCGCGTCTCTCGTGGCGCTAGCACTGTCGCTGGCAGGAGCGATGGTTCTGCTTTGATGCGGCCGCGGAGGGCAGCCGTCCGTGTTCATGTCGGACGGGCGGAAGAGCTCATGTCGAACGCCGGCGGTTCGCTGCATTCGCTAATTCAAGGGGATTGAACACCCTGACCGGGTCGCGCAGCGAGCAACCGTGTCCAGATCGGATCGAGATTGCTGGAGACCTGATGCGCTATGCGCGAACGACAGCTCCTCATCTTCGCGCAGCGCAACAACGTCGAAAGCGAGTGCCCGAAGCGATGTTGCTTCCGAAAAAACGGTGCCAATGGCGAATAGTAACGCGCCGAAAAGTGTCGCCTAAAGCATGCGCCCGTTCGTTGTCGTGTCCGCCACGATTGTTTTGATGATTGCGCGCTCGCAGCAAAGGAATTTCGCTGAGGATCTAAACGCCAGTATCTGCTAATCTGCTGGACAGCTGGATGAGCTTCTAACTGGTGAGCGCTTGCCATGCACCCTCGCCTCGATCCTTCTCATGCAATTGCCATGGCCTATGCGGCAGCTCTGGATCGTGAGCGCTGGCGGGAGGTTCTGGCGGCACTGGTCGACGTCTCCGGCGCCACCGGCGCGCAATTGCTGAGCGGGAAACGCATCAAGGGCGAAAGCCTTGTGTCGATCGGCATCGATCCTGCAGAAGATGCGCGATACAATCAATATTATGGCGCGATTGATCCGCTGCCGCAGATGTTGGGAACCCTTGAAGCAGGCGGCATCCTGTCGTGCAGAGAGGCAATCGCAAGGGACGATACGCGACACAGCCCCTTCTTCATCGAATGGGCTGACCCCAACCATGTTTCCGATGCCGTGTTCCTCAGGTTGTCGAGCAGCTCGGACCCATTGTGCGCACTGGCGCTCGGCCACCCTTATCGCGACACGCCGTTTCTGCGCCCTGCGCTGAGAGCTTACCTTGCCGTGGTTGGGCCGCACCTGGTGAACGCCTTCGATATCTCGCGGCGTTTGGAGCGGGCGAGCTTGGAAGGGCAGGCCTGCCAGGCGTGCTTCGATCAACTGGGTCGCGGCTGGATGCTTGTCTCGGCGACCTGCCACCTACGCGACATCAATCAGACAGGACGCCTGATTTTGGATGAGGAGGATGGGCTTCGCCTCAGGCAAGGTATGATCGAGGCGATCGATCCTGCAATCAATGCGCATCTGTTGAAATCTGTAGCCGCGGGGACCGGCATGCGCTTTGCCGCGGCTGATTTTGGCCGACCTTTCGAAATCTCACGTGCATCCGGCGCCTCTCCGTACATGGTGAGTATGATGCCGCATCAAACGCCCGACGGTTGGTTCAACCAGGGATGTGATCACGTCGCAATCATGATCACTGATCCCGCACGCGAGGAGCAGCACCTGATGCATGCGCTCAGGAACGACTACGGGCTCACGATTGCCGAAGCTCAAGTCGCGCTGCGGGTGCGCGGCTCCCGCGGCTTGCGCCAGGTCGCGCTGGAGCGCGGCGTGAGCCTGTCCACCACGCGTATTCACCTGCAACGAGTATTCGAGAAAACCGCGACACATCGTCAATCAGAGCTCATCATGCTCATGTCTTCGCTTTCCGCTCCCCCGCGGACCGGGAATCTCTGACGTCCCAGCAAGCGGCAGATCCTTGCCTGATCCACTCACTAGTATGAACATACGACGCATCACGACTTGCGAGCGCCTAGAATAGCTTTTTGTGATGGAGGCCGAGCATGTCCCGCATTCAGCTAATGCTGCAGTCTTCATTCACCGCTTTGATGCTGACCTGCGCGGCATGCGGTGGGGAGGATGATGCCGATGGAGGTACGGTGGTTCTTCCCCCAGCGTCGCCAGCGCCGTCACCTTCACCTTCACCAACGCCCGTTCCCACACCGGCAAGCTTCGTCGGAGCAGTTTATGCCGGTACTGACCATGTGGGGAATAACAGCGGCTTCGATGAGCCGGAAAACTTCGTCGTGGCATATGGCCGTGACGTTGCCGGGATGCTGAGGCTGATCGACCATTATCCGACCGGCGGCATAGGAAGCGGCGGTGTTCCTGAAATGGACCGCGCTCGCCGTCTCAATCCACTGATGTCCGAAGACTCCCTGCTTGCCATTGATGACCGCTATCTTCTGGTCGTTAACGCAGGTAGCAACACCGTCACGTCCTTCAGGATTAACGCCGACTTCACCCTGTCTCGCATCGACGTCGAAGACACTGGCGGCACCTTGCCGATCAGCCTCGCCTATCGAGCTGGCACGGTCTATGTCGCCAATGCGGACGAAGACGGCGCGTTCACTGCTCCTAGCGACCAGATTGGGAACATCACGGCGCTGCGCCTTGACACAGCGACAGGCGAGCTGACCCGGCTGGATGATTTTTCCCTGAATCTGCGCGGCCGGCCGGCCGACCTTGAGGTGTCTCCGGATGGAGCTTTCTTGATCGCGTCGTCGCTGAACGCGTCGTCGCCGCGACTCCCTCAGCCAACTGCTGCGGAGTTGACGAGCTTTCGGATCCAGGCCGACGGCACACTTGAGAGCAACCCGGCGGGCACCGGTCAGTCGACAGCGATCAACAACGTCGCGGATCGCAACCTGCCTAACGCACTCGGCATCGAAGTATATGCCGCTGGCGGACGTCAGTTCGTGATCGCCGCGGAAGCTCGCACGGTGTCGTCCACCGGCACGCCCGCGGCGACGTTCGCTACCGTTCAGACGGGCTCTATCTCCACCTGGGAGATGAGCGCCGACGGTGCCCTGATCCCCCGCTCTCAAGACGTGCTGCTTGGACCGTCAAAATCTTCGGGCCCGCTTCAGGCCGGCTATCTGGCCTATTCGCCCCATTATTCCAGTTTTTGGGTCGCCGCGACCTCCGGCGCTGTGATTGCCGGCTACGGCCTCAACGCGGATGGCACGATCGCCAGAGGGGAGATTGTTGCCGCCGGCGCCGCGGTCGATCCCGCCTCGCCCACGCCGCTTGCCGGTGCCGACGGCTTTGGCGATCTCGCGCTCAGCCCGGATGGTCGCTGGCTCTATCAGATCGTCGCGCTCAGAGGCCGTATCGACGTGTATGAAGTGGACACGCTGGTCGCGACCAACATAGCCCGCCGCTACCAGGTTGAGCCAAGCATTTTGGCGTCGGACAGCCTGCAGGGGCTCGTGGCGGTGGAGCGGCGTCAGCCCTGAGATGGTGTTGGCCGTCACCATCCCAATCTTTCGGGAAGCTGCGGACTCCTGCCTGCCGCCCATCGATCAGAGCCGATCCAAGGCATGATCAGCACTGGCTGTTTGGGAGCGACGTTCTTCCCGGTGGCGGTGCGATTCGCCGTCGGCCAGCAAGCCCAAGAGTGTCATGGATTGTTCGTCAGCGCACTCAGACGCCGTTTGGCGAAGGCGGGGGCTGGCGCCGTGCCCAGGAACAGCGCGCCGGTGAGAGTCCAGCGCCGTGCCAGGGACCAGAAGATGGTAGGAACGATCACGCAAATGGCGAAGATCAGCATGTCCGACGTGAGGCCAACGTAGCGAAGCGTGTAGTGGATGAACTGATGCAGAAACATGATGCAGATGGCGGCCTCTGACAGCGGCGTGAAGATCCGGTCGGAGATGGACGCCCTGGACAGGTTCTTCATCGCTTCGAAGAACAGCCATGTAAGGCACGCAGCCAGTGCGATGGACAGAAATGGAACGCCAGGTTTGGTGGTTTTCAGGTCCATGACCAGATCATAGCCAAGGTAATAACACGCCATCGCCCCGAAGATGACGATGCCGCACAGAGCCGATGTCCGGAGCCTGTCCTCCTTTGCTGTCTTGAGGATGTGACCGATCCAGAAAAGTGGCAGACTGTAGGTGATCGCACCGATCGCCAACGGGGTACCGACGTGCGGGAACAGAAGATTGGCGACATAGCCGCTGGTGGTGATCAACAACACGGCCAGCGCGAACGGCCGCGTCAGCGGACCGTGCAACTTCAATATGAGATAATTGTATAGCAACTGAGTCGCGAACAGGCTTGTCACGAACCAGAACACGCCAAATTCTCTGGTCAAATATTCGCCGCCGACAATCAGCCGGGCAACGCCTCTGGGCGAAAGATACCCGGATTGCATGCCAAGCGCATAATATCTGCCGACGATCAGCAGGAACACCAGCACGAGATAGCTGACATAGGGTAGAAGGAGCGTTCTCACGCGTTTCTCAGCGAGTGCCCAAGGTCGCGCAGGAGCGAACAGGAACCCTGACACGATAAAGAACATCGGCATTCTGAAAAGTTTCAAGAAATACACGATGTCGTCGCCGTATAGCGCCTTAGATTCAGAGAATACATGCAGGACGACAAGGAGAAGGATACCCACCCCTTTTGCTACATCAAGCCAAAGCTCCCTCGACGCCTTCGGCTTGGTCTGCACGCTGTCCTCCAGCAAGTTGCACGTCAACGGGAGTATGGTGAGTTGCGCTTTGTCGGTAACCCACACGTACTTGGCTGGCGCGGAGGGCACACCTCGGCAACTTTAGCTAAGCGATAGCCGCAGTCGGGGTGCTCTGGCGTGATGAAGTGACGATGGTCCTCTGCGCGGGGATTGGGGCCGATGGCTGCCGCGCACGCTTGAGGAGCGCACCTTTAACACGCGGCGCATTCAGATACGGGCATTGGCTTACGTGTTTGCTCCTCCGAGCGGCGGCAAGAGGAGCGCCGGTGAGCAGCGCGCTCTCATTTGATGCAGAGCCACAAAGCCGCAGGCTCCAACGCACTGCCAAACGCGCTTTTTCTGTAGTCGCGGTCTTACACCAGAACTAATCACGGTGAGTTGGAGGATTTAATTAATTGGATAATTAGTTCTTGACCCATTGAGCGGCAGGCATACGATCGTGATCAGTTCGGGAGACCAGAGACACAGAGCTCGGCTCCCGGCGCCAGGATGGTTCGCCATCCTTTCGGGGAGGATACCATGACGAGAGTCACGTCTCTTGGTCGTGCGCCCTTGTGCGCCAGCCTGCTCCTGACCTTCGCACCGAGCGCCGGCTTGGCGCAGGCGTCGACACCGGCCGAAGATCCAACAATATCTGCTGCTGCCGCGGCGCAAACGCCGGATGGGAGCGCGCAATCATCCAGCGCGATCACCCAGCCGTCGCCTGAAGCGAGTGCCGCCGCGCCGGGAGATATCGTCGTCACCGCGCAGCGGCGCGAGACGAGTCTCCAGGACATTCCGTTCTCGATCATGGCGTTCGGCGCCGAGCAGGTGGAGCAACAGCGCATCACCGATGCCTTCGCCCTGTCGCAGCGCGTGCCGTCGGCCATCTTCAATTCCGCGGCCGACAAGGCGTTTGCCGTGATTGGCCTGAGAGGCGTCCGCGCCTTGTTGTCCGCACCGGCGGCCGACCTTCCCGTCGTGTTCTTCTTCGACGACGTTTACACCTCGGGCGTATCGAGCACGGGCAGCACCTTCTTCGATATCGAGCGGATCGAGGTTCTTCGCGGTCCCCAGGGTACATTGTTCGGACGCAACGTCACCGGCGGTGCGATCTCCGTATCCACTCGCCGACCCACCTTCGACAATGATTGGGGTGGCAGCGCGACGATCGGAAACAAGGGCCAGGTAGCGGCGGAGTGGTTTTCCAACGCCGTGCTGCTCGAGGACAAGCTGGCCGCGCGGATCTCGTACAAGCACAGCCAGAACGACGGACTCATCGAGAACCGCGCTGGTCCGGACCTCAATAAAGAGAATGTCGACGCAATCCGCGGCCAGCTGCTGTTTACGCCGGCGAGCAATCTCAGCCTGCGGATCTCCGCCGACTATATGAACGACAACGGCACGAGCAACCCGGCCAAAGTGACCTGTTTCACACCCGCCGCCGAGGTCTGCACACCACAATTGCTGCCCCCGCTTTCCACGGATCCCTTCACCGTCGACCAGAATGACCCGGCGGGTTACCGCGTGGAATATTATGGCGGGCTGGCGCGCGTCGACTGGGACGTTGGCGACGCGGGATCTCTGACGTCCATCACTGCGATCCGGCGCAACGTGAATTATGCCAACCGCGATCCGGACGCGATCCCGCTCAGCGTCTATTATCTTCGCGCGGAAACCAACGACAAGCAGTTCACACAGGAATTGCGCTTCGCCTCGCCCGCCGAGAAGCGCTTCTCCTATGTCGCTGGCTTCTTCTATCTCCGGCAACGCAACGAGCGCAGCGACTTCTACAATGAGCAAGGGCTGCCGGGCACGCCGTTCGGCACCTCCGTTCCGCTGCTGAAATCGACTCAGATCCGGCAATATGCCAACAACAGCAGCATCGCCGTCTTTGGCGAAGGTGCCTTCAAGATCACGCCCGAGCTCACCGCATCGATCGGCGCGCGCTATACCAGCGACCGGAAAAAGGGCTTCGACGAGATCACGGGTACTCCCGGCACCCCGCGCTTTCCGGTCGTTCCGACCTTTGTACGGTTCGGGCCTGAACGCTGGGGCTCGTTCACGCCGCGTGTCTACATCAGGTACGAGCCGACACCGGATCTCAACTTCTACGGGACCGTCGCCAAGGGCTTCAAGGGCGGCGGCTTCTCCTCCAGCCAGAACTCGATCGTCGGGCTGACCACGCCCTTTCCTCCGGAAAAGGCGATCAATTACGAGATCGGCACCAAAAGCCGCTTCTTTGATCGAAAGGTTCAGTTCAACCTGACGCTCTTCCGGCAGGAAATCGACAATCTGCAGGCGACCTTTTTCGAGAACGGGCTGAGCTTCACGCGCAGTGTCGGCAAATCGCGGCAGCAGGGCATCGAACTCGAAAGCTCAGCCAATGTGACGCCGGACCTGAACCTCTTCGTCAATTATTCTTACCTGGACGCCGAATACCTGTCGTACAACACGGGCACGGCTGACTATGCGGGCAACCGGATGCCATTCGCGCCCAAGCATTCGCTGAATACCGGCGCGCGTTACACCGCGCGTCTCAGCGACGATTTCGAGATGCAGTTCGCCGGGGATTACAGCTACCATTCCAAGCTGGCGCTGAGCGACGCCAACAACGTCAATCGCGGTGCGATCGACCGGTCGGATTGGAACATCTTCGGCGCCAGCATCGACTTCATCCCCTTGAAGGCGAACTGGAAGGTCAGCGTCTGGGGCAAGAACCTGACGAACAACGCGCCGATCCAAGCGGCTTATGATTTCGGCACCTTCTGGCTGACCCCCGCTGAGCGCTCCGCCGGACGGCAGGCGTATCTCACTTATTACGCCAACCCGCGGACCTTTGGTCTGACCTTCAGCATCAAGAATTGAACTTCTCGAGCGGAGCGAAGCGCCATGACATCCAGGCTGTTTTCCGGCGATCGCCACATCGACCTGAGCATGGTGCGCGAGCATGCCGCACGGGCCGCAAGCGGTTTCGCGGCCGCGGGGGTCGGAAGGGGCGATACGATCGCGCTGTTTCTGCGCAACGACTTCCCGTTCCTTGAAGCCTCGGTCGCCGCCGGGCTTCTGGGCGCCTATGTCGTGCCGATCAACTGGCACGCGTCGGCGGAAGAGGCGCGCTACATCCTCGAAGACTCCGGCGCCAAGCTCCTGATCTGCCATGCCGATCTGGCGGGCGGTGTCCTCGGCGCGGTGCCCGATGGGGTGGGCGTGATCATCGTGCCGACCCCGGATGAAATCGCTGCCGCCTATCAGATCGGTCCGTCGCCCCCGGGATCCGAGGCGGGACCGCTCTGGGCCGAATGGCTGCAGCAGTTCGCGCCCTATGAGGGCCCGCCCGAACCGTCGCCGGGTTCGATGATCTATACCTCCGGCACGACCGGGCGGCCCAAGGGCGTGCGCCGTGCGCCGCGGCCCGAGCATGATGAGGCTGGCCTGGCGATCTCACGGGCGATCTTCGGGCTGCAGGGGTGGGACGATCGGCCAGAGGAGATCGTCCTCCTGCTGCCCGGCCCGCTTTATCATTCGGCGCCAAACGGCTGGGCGATGTATTTCCTCGGCATCGGGGCGAACATCGTGCTTGCGCCCAGGTTCGATCCCGAACAGCTGCTGCGCGATATCGAGCGCCATCGCGTCACGCACCTCCTCGCCGTGCCGACCATGTTCGTTCGCCTGCTGAAGCTTTCGCCCGAGGTGCGCGGGCGCTACGACCTGTCGAGCCTCCGCTACGTCATGCACGGAGCCGCGCCCTGCCCGCCGCATGTCAAACGGGCGATGATCGACTGGTTCGGGCCGATCATCTGGGAGCATTACGGCAGCACCGAAGTGGGCGGACTGACCATCTGCAGCTCGGAGGAGTGGCTGGCCCATCCCGGCACGGTAGGCCGCGTCATGCCGAACTGCACCTTGCGGCTGCTGGACGAAACGGGCGCGGATGTGCCCGTGGGTCAGCCCGGCGACATTGTGGGCTGGCGCGCCGGCTATGCCGACTTCACCTACAACGGCGATGACGAAAAGCGTCGCGGCGCGGAGCGGCGACCGGGGCTCATCGCAACCGGCGATGTGGGCTTCTTCGACCAGGACGGCTTCCTGTATCTGTCGGGCCGATCCTCCGACATGGTGATCTCGGGTGGGGTCAATATCTACCCCGCGGAGATCGAGTCCGCCCTGCTCCAGCTGGAAGGCGTGCGTGATTGCGCGGTGTTCGGCATTCCGGACGCGGAGTTCGGCGAGCAATTATGCGCCGTGGTCGAGCCGGAGGCAGGCGCGCGGATCGACATCGATGACGTGCGCACCTTCGTTCGCAGCCGACTTGCCGGCTTCAAGGTGCCCCGCGTCG
>NZ_LSKH01000243.1:0-12684 GCF_001557395.1 Sphingomonas sp. CCH5-D11
CCGCCGCTGCCGAAGCCGTCGCCAACCCCGCCGGCGCCCGTACCGGGGCCGCGTACCGGCGCAGAACCCGATGTGGGGTCATGGGCGACATAGGGCTTCGGCGCGGCGATCACGGGCGGGGGCGGCGGCGGCGTGACCACGATCGGCTCCGGCGCGGCCACCGCAGTCGCGCGGCTGCGGATGTTGCGGGCCGAGGCGCGGCCCTCCGCGCGGCTCTTGGCGGCCTGCGGCTCGGGTATGGTGCGCGGCGGCGCGGGTGGGGGCGGCGGCTCTGCGGAGAAGAGCGTCAGTGTCTTCTCCACGGTGCGGGGAAATGACACGGTGAGTCCGGTGATGAGCGCATAGCCGAGCAGCGCCTGGACCACGATCGCTGCCAGCGCCGCGAGCGCACGCTCGCGCGTCCAGCGGGGGCGGATCGTCGCAGCATAGGCCATGTGCGGCTAAACGCACGGGAGCCGTGAAGGGGTGCTGGTGGGCGTTGGCGGGGCGATCGCCTTGCCTTGTTTGTCGTGAGCGCTGGGTTCGTCGTGAGCGCTGCCGGATCGGTCGTGTTCGGGGCACGTTCTTCGACAAGCTCACTACGGCCGGTGTTGGTAGGCTCCGGCTACAGCGAGGCCTCAGCGAAATCCTGGCTGCTCACTAAGTCGCGTCATTCCGGCTTGGGTCGGGATCCACTGTTCCGCGGAACTCAACAGCTTAAGAGTTTGCGGCTTAGTGGAAGCCGGCATGACGAAAGGCGTTTCCCAAGGCTCTCGCCTCAGGCGAAGCGGTTCTATGGAGCTTCAGCTGCCGTTGCCGGAAATCAACGCGTCGTCGATCTCGCGGGCGCGGATGGCAGCGGGGCGATCCATGATGCGGGCGAGGTAGCGATCGAATTCGTCCGAGGCAGGAAACGCGCCGAACTGCAGACCCCAGGCGATATGGCTGCCAACATAGACGTCCGCGGCGGTGAATCGCTCGCCGGCGATATAGGTGCTTGCGGTTACAGCGCCTTTCAGCGCGTCCACGACCCGGTCGAGGGTGCCATAGCCGACCATGCCCTGCTGTTCGGCGGTGGGCGTGACGCCGAGTGCGCGATCGGTGGTGGCCGCCTCCAGCGGGCCCGCGGCAAAGAACATCCAGCGATAAAAGGACGCGCATTCCTCCGCGTTCGGGGCGAGACCCGCCGCGGGGAAAGTTTCGGCGAGATAGGTGATGATCGCGCCGGCCTCGGTTACCACTTGCCCGCGGTGGATGATGGTGGGCACCTTAGCCATTGGATTGGCGGCGAGGAAATCATCAGGCTTGGCCGTCCAGTCGACCAGCCGAGTGTCATAGGGCTCGCCGACTTCCTCCAGCATCCAGCGCACGATCCGGCCGCGGGACATGGGGTTCGTGTAGAAGATCAAGTCGCTCATCGTGCCTCTCCCGAGATGTTGCGGAGGATTTCAGCGAAGTTCAGCCTCACGCGTCGAGGTGACGGTGGAGGAAGGTGGTGGTGCGTTCCCAGGCGAGATCGGCGGCGGGCTTGTTGTAGCGCGCGGCGGAGGTGTCGTTGTTGAAGGCGTGGTCGACGCCGGAATAGGTGAACGCCTCCACCGGCTTTCCGGCTGCCTTCAGCGCGGCCACCCAGGGCTCGCCCGTCTGGGCGACACGCGTGTCGGTGCCGGCATAATGCAGCATCAGCGGCACGCCTACCTTTGCCGCCTCCGACGGCGCGGGCGCGGGGCCATAATAAGAGACGCCGGCGTCGATACCGCCGGCCACCGCCATGCGGTTCACAAAGGCGCCGCCCCAGCAGAAGCCGACGACGCCGACCTTGCCCGAGGCGCGTGACATCCCCCGCGCCTCATCCGCAAAGGCACGCGCCTGGGCGAGTGCGAGATCATAGTTGACCGCGTTGATCAGCTCGCGCGCCTTGTCCTCGTCGGTTGGCGTGCCGCCCTGCGGGGCGAGCAGATCGGGCGCGATCGCCAGAAAGCCGGCAAGCGCGATGCGGCGCGCGACATCCTGAATATGCGGGGTGAGGCCGCGGTTTTCATGAATGACGAGGACGGCCCCGAGCCGCGCCGCGGCCGCTTCCTTCCCCTTCGGCGCGGCGTAATAGGCGCGCGACGGCTGGCCCGCCGCCGTGCCGCTGCGCATCCCGGCATCCAGGCGCTTGTCCGCCGGATCGACGATCGCCGCAGCGGCGGGGGAGGCGGCGATACCGGCGATCAACGCCTCCGCCGCCACCACTGAGCCGGCCAGCGCCGTCATCTGGCGAAGCAAGGTCCGCCGATCGCGATGGTCATGGGTGAAGGCGTCATAGAGCTGAACGGCGCGGTCGCGCAGCGAGGGATCGGTCACCTGTCTCTCCCGAGTCGCCCCAAGGGCATCGGGCGGGAGGCTAGTGCGTGCATTCCCGCGCGGCTAGCGTTCGACCCAGCCGGCCGATCCGCTTTCCGAAGGGCCGGCCGAGGCCCAGCTGGAGCGACACCGCTGGCTTAGCGGCTCTCACCCTCGCCTTGCCAACTGTTCGCCAGCCTTCGTCGGGGAGGTGTTTCAGGGGACGTGGTTCAGGGAAGGTGAATCAGACTTCGGCCGCTGCGGAAGGCAGTAGCGACCAGTCGCGACAGTGGCGCCAGCGGCGGAAATGAGGCATAAGGAATCACGGCGAAAATCCGCCAAAGGTGGACCGTCGGCAGACAGGTTGTGGGGGGCACATGGAGGCTTGCCATGACACAGATGAACACTGCGACAATGAGAAACCAGACGGCCGCCGACGAGGCGCACCGGCTGATTTCATCCAACCGGATCGAGGGAACGCCGGTCTATGATCGACGGGCCGAGAAGATCGGCTCCATCCACTCGCTGATGATCGACAAGCACAGCGGGCAGGTGGAACATGCGGTGCTTACCTTCGGCGGGTTCCTGGGCTTCGGCTCGCGCGCCTATCCCTTGCCCTGGTCGATGCTGACCTATGCGCCGGATCTGCGCGGCTTTTACCTGGAACTGACGCGGGAGGACATCGAGGCCGCACCGTATATGACCCTGGACGAGGCGGACCGGCCGCAATTATCCAAGGAACCGGTGTACCGGCACTGGGACGAGTATCTTTGATGCCGCGTGATGCGCCGCGCTACAGGGTGAGCGTCATGAAGCGGTTGTGCGGGCTTTCGGGATAGCCGCCGAACACGGGGCCATCGACGAAGCCCGCCGCTTCGTACATCCGGTTGGCCGGCTCGAACACCGGCGCGGTGCCGGTTTCCAGACTGACCCGGCGATAGCCACGCGTGCGGGCAAGCGAGACGAGCTGCGCCAGGATCTGACGCGCGACCCCGCGGCGCAGATGGCCGGGCGCCGTCCGCATGGACTTTACCTCACCATGATCGGGCGACAGCTCGCGCAGCGCGCCGATGCCGAGTAGCTCCTCCCCCTCCCATGCGCACCAGAAGCTGATGTCGGCCCGGCGCAGGCCCTCCGTGCTCATCGCATGGGCATTGTCCTGCGGCGTGGTCGCGCGCGCCTCCGCCTGGTGATGCGCGACGAGGGCGATCACCCGTGGATCATCGAGACCGCCCTCGCGCAATTCCATCACAGGTCCCCGATCATCTCGCTGAGCACTTCCAGGCAGGCGACGCCGAGCTTCGCGGACCGCTCCGGCGACCAGGCAAAGGCCGCATCGGGATTCGCATCATGGTCCTTGAATGGCATTTCCAAGGTCACGCTGACCGCGCCGAACCGCTCGGCCAGCTGGTTGGTGGACATGGACAGGTTCGCTCGGCCGGGCTGCGACTTTTCATAGCCAAGTTCCGTCTGGAAATCGGGCGTGTGCGCGGCGAGCCGGCGGCCGAATTCAACGAAGAGGCTGCCACGCTTCTCCGTCCAGGATGGGACGCCTTCGAAGCCGGCAATGAAGTTCGCGGCGATCGCCTCGTCGCCATGAACGTCCATGGCGAAGGCGACACCGGTTTCATCCATCGCATTGCGGACGTGGAGCACCTCCGGGCTGCGATCGGGCGTTGGACTGTGCCATTCGCGGTTGAGGTTCACGCCGGCGGCATTGGTGCGCAAATGGCCCCGGCGCGTGCCATCCGGGTTCATGTTGGGCACCACATGGACGGTTGCGGCCTGGAGCAACGAAGCGGCGGCGGTGCTGGTGAGCCAGTCGAGCGCGCCTTCCATCCACCATTCGGCCATGGATTCGCCCGGATGCTGGCGCGCGTAGAGCCAGACCGATTTGGGGCCGTTGCCGATGTCGAAACAGTCGATCGCCTGCCCGTCGAGCGTGGTGCCGAGCTCGCGATGGCGCACGCCGGGCCGCGCGGCGATCCGCGCGACCAGATCGGCATGCTGCTCCATGGTGTACGGCGCGAAATAGGCGAACCAGACGATTTGCGCGTCACCAACGGCGGCGGCGTCACCCTGCCAGTCGAATTCCAGCACGCCATCGGCGTAGCGCGTCTCCACGGTGCGCCAGGCCTTGCGATCGGTCGACGCACGGGTGCGATAGCCGGGCCAGCCGAACGGATAGGCCGAGCCGCCGGCGTTCAGGATGCGGAACGTCAGTCGGCGCCCCGCGACGCCGGCCACCCGGAAATAGAACCATTGGTAGAAATCGGATTGGTGATCCTTGACGATCTCCAGATCGACACGGTCTCCCTCGATCGAGATCAGGCGGATGTTGCCGCTGTCAAAGGCGGCGTTGATGCTGAGATTCATGGCACCTCGATAGTGCGACCGCTCTCCCCGGGAAAGCCGTTGAACAGTGCGCGGGCGAGTCGGGCGGCGACCGCGCCGGTATCCGCATCGGGGGCGCTGAGATCGGTCAGCGACTGGGCCTGACCTTCCCACACGGCATCGGCACCCTTGCGGATGCGGACGGACAGTTCGGTGACGACGCCGGCGCCGGCGCCCGATCCGCCGACGGGGAAGCTGACCCCGCCGCCAAGCCCGACACCGCCGCCGCCACCGCCGCCGCTGAACCCGCCGCCGCCAACGCCGATCGACACGGGCGAGCGGCGCTGCGGCAGCGGCCGGGTCGCGCGGCTGAAGGAAACGGTTGCGAGGAAATCGGGCGCGGCGCCGGGCGCCGGGTTGGTGTAGCCAAGCCGCAGCAATTCCGTCTGAACCGCGGCGGCATAAGTCTTGTATTCAAGGCTTGCGGTGCCGGTGCCGGTCAGCGGTTCGACCGCGATCGTGCCGCGATCCGTCATGGCGTTGAAGTGATAGCGCGTGGTCTGCACCGGGAAGCGCGATGGCCCGGTGGCGCAGCCCGCAAGCGCCGCCGCCAAGCCGACGACGATCAAAAAGCGGCCCATGACTTATCTCCCAGCGTTCGTTACGGTGATTCAACGCTTGTCTCTGTTGGCGGCTCCGTCTTGACTTGCAAGAGCCCTGCCACTAGGCGCGCACCCTTTCCGATCACGCATAAAAGTAGAAGCGAATCCGCCATGAAGATCCGCAACAGCCTCAAGTCGCTCAAGGACCGCCACCGCGACAACCGCGTCATCCGTCGTCGCGGCCGGACCTATGTCATCAACAAGACGAACCGTCGTTTCAAGGCCCGCCAGGGCTGATCTTGATGCGGCCGATTGCCGTTGTCTTCGACATCGGCAACGTCCTGTACGATTGGGACCCTCGGGTCCTCTACCGGCGCCTCATCACCGATGATGAGGCGCTGGACGTATTCCTGCGCGATGTCTGCTCCAAGGAGTGGCATTTCCAGCATGACGCCGGCCGTCCCTTCGCGGAGACGTCGGCGGAGCTTTGCGCACGCTTTCCGCAGCATGCGGACCTGATCGCCCAATGGGGCCCACGGTTCTCGGAACAGATTCCAGGGCCGGTGACGGGCATGCCCGAACTGGTGGCCGAGCTGGACGAGGCCGGCGTACCGCTGTTCGCGATCACCAATTTCAGCGATGAATTCTTCGTGCCGTTCCGCACGCAGGAAGCGGCGATGTTCGACCGGTTCCGCGACATCGTGGTGTCCGGGGCGGAGCGACTGGTAAAGCCGGAGGCCGCCATTTACCGCCTGGCGCTTGAGCGATTCGGGTTGCAGCCGCACGAGGCGCTGTTCATCGACGACCGGCACGACAATGTGGCCGGCGCACAAAAGGTGGGGATGCACGCCGTGCCGTTCAGCGACGCCGCGACGCTGCGCGCCGACCTCACCCGATTCGGCCTGCTGGGCTGAAGGGGGCGCGCCGCGCGTCGCGGGCGGCCCCCCTCATGATCAGCCGAAGCCCTTCAGTTCATCGCCGATGATGCCGACCACGTGAAGCACGTTGGTGGCGCCCGGCGTGCGGAAGGGGATGCCGGCCATGATGATCACCCGGTCGCCCGCCTTCACCACGCCCTGACGCAGGGCCATGCGCTTCGCCTTGGCGACCATCTCCTCAAAGGAATCGACATCGCGCGTGTGCACGGCATGGGTGCCCCATAGAAGCCCCAGGCGACGCGCGGTGGAAAGCTTCGGCGTCAGCACCAGCAGCGGTACCGACGGGCGCTCCCGCGCGACGCGGCGCGCGGTGGAGCCGGACGTCGTGAAGCAGATGATCGCCTTGGCGGAGATGGTTGCTGCGATGTTCTTGGCTGCTTCCGCCAGCGCGTCTGCGGTCGTGGGATCGGGGCGGGTGACGGTGAAGCGGACGCGATCCTCGTACATCGGATCACGCTCCACCGATTCGCCGATGGCGTTCATCATCGCCACCGATTCGATCGGCCAATCCCCTGCCGCGCTCTCGGCCGACAGCATGATCGCATCCGCCCCGTCGTAAACGGCAGTGGCGACATCCGAGACCTCCGCGCGGGTGGGCGAGGGAGACTTGATCATCGATTCGAGCATCTGGGTCGCGACCACCACCGGACGGCCGAGCCGGCGCGACGTTTCCACGATCCGCTTCTGCAACGGGGGCACCGTCTGCGGCGGCAGCTCCACGCCAAGATCGCCGCGCGCAACCATGACGCCGTCGCACATCTCCACGATCTCCTCCAGCCGGTCGATCGCGGCGGGTTTTTCGATCTTCGCGAGCAAGGCCGCCTTGCCGCCGATGAGCTTGCGCGCTTCGGCCAGATCCTCCGGACGTTGCACGAAGGACAGCGCGATCCAGTCGACGCCCGCCTCGATGGCGAAGGCGAGGTCGGAACGGTCTTTGTCGGTGAGCGCCGCCATGGGCACCACCACGTCGGGCACGTTCAGCCCCTTGTTGTTGCTGAGTGGTCCGCCAACCTCGACAATGGTGACGATCCGGTCCGCCTCATGCTCGGTGACGCGCAGGACCAGCTTGCCATCGTCCAGCAGCAGCCGGGCGCCCGGCGTGATCGCCTCGAAGATCTCACGGTGCGGCAGTTCGACACGGGTCGCATCGCCCGGCGCGGGATCGCGATCAAGCACGAAGGTGGCGCCATGGGCGAGCTGAATCCGCCCTTCGGCGAAGCGCCCGACGCGAAGCTTGGGGCCCTGAAGATCCGCCAGAATGGTGGTGGGGCGGCCGTGGCTCTTCTCCAGCGCCCGGATCGCCTGGATGACCGCGACCTTCGACGCCTGGTCGCCGTGGCTCATGTTGATGCGAAACGCATCGGCGCCTGCCTCGAACAGCCGGGTGATCATATCCGGCGTGCTGCTGGCCGGGCCCAATGTGGCGAGCACGCGCACCTTGCGGCTGCGGGGGGTGATCGCTCGTGCCATGTAATCGGTTTCCTCGCTTTGCCCGCGCACGCCTACTGCCTATCTGCCAGTGATCAACCTCTGGAGACGATGATGGACCCGATCGATGCGATCGACGACGCGACGGCGGCTGCTGCATTCCGCCGACTGGTGCACCACCTGCGGCACCGGACCGACGCGCAGAACGTCGATTTGATGGGGCTGGCTGGGTTCTGCCGCAACTGCCTGTCCGATTGGGTGAGCGAAGCGGGCGGCGTGCCGAAGGATGCGGCGCGCAAGGCGATCTACGGCATGCCCTATGCCGAGTGGAAGGCGGAGCATCAGGGCGAGGCGACTCCCGAGCAGCTGAGGCGCATGGAGGAAAGTGTCGCGAAAAACGCGCGCTGATTTCCTGTCGGGCCGCTTGTCCTGGGTGCGGCCCATCTTCTACTCACCTGCTGCAACGAAAAAGCGCGGCGAACGTCGCCGGCGCGATCACGGGGGGCAGGCGATGAAGAAGACAATCCTGGCTGCAGCGATGATGGCGGCGGCCACGCCTGCTCTTGCACAGACGGCACCGGCAGCCACCGCGGCTGCCGTCACCTATATTCACGCCGGCGCGCTGCTCGACCGACCGGGGCAGGCGCCGCGCGGCAACAGCACGATTATCGTGCGCGATGGCAAGATCGCCGAGGTGCGCGACGGCTTCGTGCCGCCGGAAGCCGGCGCGGAGCTGGTGGCGCTGAACGACAAGTTCGTCCTGCCGGGGCTGATTGACCTGCACGTCCATCTGCTGGGCATCGGCGGCGACCCGATGCGGGCGCGCCTGACCGCGCTGAACACCGAGGTGGCGGATGACGTGCTGTACGGCGCGGGCAATGCGAAGGCGACGCTGAACGCCGGATTCACCACCGTGCGCGACCTTGGCGGCGAGCCGCGCAGCATCCGGGCATTGCGCGACGCGGTGGAGCGCGGCGATGTGATGGGCCCGACGATCGTGAATGCGGGCACGGCAATCTCCGTCACGGGCGGGCATGGCGATCCACTGAACGGCCTGGCGGAGCCTTATGCCCATGCCGTGGCGCAGACGGTGGACAATACCTGCGACGGGCCGGCGGATTGCGTGCGCGCGACGCGGCGGCAGGTTGGCCTGGGCGCGCAGGTGATCAAGATCACCGCGACCGGCGGCGTCCTGTCCAACGTGTCGGGCGGGCTGGGCCGCGCCTTCACGCCGGAGGAGATGAAGGCGATCGTCGACACGGCACACGGGCTGGGCCGCAAGGTGGCCGCGCACAGCCATGCCGCGGAAGGGACCAAGGCCGCGCTGACGGCGGGTGTCGACACGATCGAGCATGGCAGCTTCATCGACGACGAGACCATCGCGATGTTCAAGAAGACGGGCGCCTATCTGGTGCCGACCGAGATCGCGCCAGTCGCCGCGGTTGCGCAGGCGCGCGCGGGCATGCTGCCGCCGGCGGTGCTGCCCAAGGCGGAGGCTGCTGCGGCCGCCATGCAGGAAAGCCATCGCAAGGCCTATAAGGCGGGCGTGAAATTCGCCTTCGGCACCGACAGCGGCGTTTCCAAACATGGCGACAATGGGCAGGAATTCGCGTTGCTGGTGGAAAAGGTGGGCATGACGCCGGCCGAGGCGATCCGGATCGCCACGGTAACGGCGGCCGAGGTGCTGGGGCAGGGCAATGCGATCGGCACGATCGAACCGGGCAAGACGGCGGACATCATCGCGGTGGATTCCTCACCGCTCGCCGATGTGCGCCAGCTCGAGCGGGTGCGCTTCGTGATGCACAAGGGCGCGGTGGCCAAGCCGCTCGCCGAATAAGGTTTGATCGCTCCGGCAGCTTCCCATAGGAGCCGCCGCCGCAACTGATTTTCCAGTAACCGCGCCGCCCTCCTCGCAGCTGAGTCGGGCGGTGCTTCACATTTGGGGTTGAAACGATGGCTGAGGAACGCGGCGAGGGCATGGGTGGCGGTCAGGTGGCGGCAGAGGAACTGCGCCTGCTGATCGAACGCGCCGAGCGCCTGGAAGAAGAGAAGAAGGGCATCGCCGACGACATCAAGGACGTGATGGCCGAAGCGAAGTCGCGCGGATACGATCCCAAGGCGATCCGCAAGATCATGTCGATCCGCAAGAAGAAGCGGGAAGAATATCAGGAAGAGGAAATGATCCTCGAGACGTACATGCAGGCGCTGGGGATGCTGTGAGCATCGATCCGCAACTGTAACAATTCCGCCTTACGGCAGGTCGCATGAAGCTTCTTCTCCCGCTCGCTCTCCTGCTCCTGCCGACTGCGGCCGCGCACGCCGATGAGGTCGCGCCCGGCAGTTTCTGCAGCCGCATGGCCGCCCAGTTCGACATGAAACCGGTGAAATCGGCCAGCGGCAAGCCGGCCTATGAGGCGCGTGCGCTCAAGGGGCTGGGCGTGGCGCTGTTCGGCGGGTCGGCAATGGTCACCATGATGATGAAGCCACCGGCCAGCGGCGACATCGGCGATCCGGCGCGCTACGGCACTGCCTGCGCCATGCAGGCCAATCGCCTCGCCTGCGCCCTGACCGGACCAGCGGTGTTCGAGATGGCCGTTCGCGACCAGACCGCCAGCACCGAGATCCTCCCCGGAGAGGCGGCGGAGGTGAGCATGGCGAAGAACCGCATCCGCTGCGAGGATCGCTGACCCTCATCGCACTTCGTCCGGCGAGGTCGCAGCGGGAGAGGCGTCAGGTCGCCTCAGCCGCTGCCGTGGTCCAGCCGAGCCGCGCAATGGTGATCGACCGCTTGCCCGACAGATCGGTGCGCGTGACGATCAGGTCGCGGCTTTCGATATAGCCCATCAGGCGCCGTACGCGGCCGAGCGAGGACGTGCCGTAGGTTTCCGCCAACGCGGCATCGCTAGGGCAGGGCGCACCCTCCTTGGCGGCCTTGGCAACGAGCAGGAACGGGCCGACCATCTCGTCGGGCAGCGCGCCCGCCAAAGCGACCGCCTCGGCCCATTCGGGATCGGCGGTGTCGAAGATGCCGGCGCGGGCCGACGACAGCCGGCGGGTGAAATCGCCGAGTTCGATGCCCGAACGCGACAGACCCTGCATCCGGCAGCGGACCTGAAAGTCCTGGAACAGCACGGACGCCGGGCGGCCGGCGGATTCGGGATCCTCGACGATCGCGCGCAGCACGTCGGCAATGATCGTGGACACCTCTTCATCCGATCGCTCGGGCTCGGGCGGGAGCGGGGCTGGCCGGGCCATTTCCGAGATGAGCTCCTCCGCCGGCACGCGGCGCGGGCGGGCCTCGAAGGCCATCGGCAGCTGCGGCGCGGCCTCCGGCTCGGGCGCGGCGAAGATCAGGTCCTGAAGATCGGCCGGCGGCGCGGAGGGGAGCGGCGTGAGCTTGGGGCTGCCGGAGCGCGCGCTGGTCTCGACCGCGCCGATCTTTACCGTCTGCGGGCGCCGGCAGACCGCGGGGCCGAGCGCCAGGAACGTGCCGCGCGGGAGATCGCGGATCGTTTCCGCCTGGCGGCGCTCCATGCCGAGCAGATCGGCGGCGCGCGCCATGTCGATGTCGAGAAAGGTGCGGCCCATCAGGAAGTTCGAAGCCTCGGCCGCGACATTCTTGGCGAGCTTCGCCAGCCGCTGCGTCGCGATGACGCCGGCGAGGCCTCGCTTTCGGCCGCGGCACATGAGGTTGGTCATGGCCGACAACGAGGCACGGCGCACGTCCTCCGCCACTTCGCCGCCCGTCGTCGGCGCGAACAGCTGCGCCTCGTCCACCACGACCAGCGCGGGATACCAATGTTCGCGTGGGGCATCGAACATCGCCGAAAGGAAGGTGGCGGCGCAGCGCATCTGCCCCTCCGCCTCCAGCCCCTCGAGGCTGAGCACCACCGAGGCCCGGTGCTCGCGCAGCCGGCCGGCGATTCGCGCGATCTCGCGCTCCGAATAGTCGGTCGCCTCGACCACGACATGGCCGTACGCCGGGCCGAGCGTAACGAAGTCACCCTCCGGATCGATCACCACCTGTTGCACCTGCCCGGCCGAGCGCTCCAGCAGGCGGCGCAGCAGATGCGATTTTCCCGAGCCCGAATTGCCCTGCACGAGCAATCGGGTGGCGAGCAGTTCCTCAAGGTCGATCAGGACCGGCGCGCCCGAGGTATCGGCGCCCATGTCCACGGCTATCGTCATGCGGCCGCGTTTGGCCGATGTGCGGGAGTCGGCGCAAGGCTTGATGAAGCGGGGGCCGCGCGCGTATGGCCGCGCGCATGGCAGGTCATTCCAAATTCAAGAACATCATGCACCGCAAGGGTGCGCAGGATAAGAAGCGTTCGGGCATGTTCTCGAAGCTGAGCCGCGAAATCACCGTCGCGGCGAAGATGGGGCTTCCCGATCCCGACATGAACCCGCGCCTGCGCGCGGCGGTGAACGCCGCCAAGGCGCAGTCAATGCCCAAGGACAATATCCAGCGCGCGATCGACAAGGCGAGCCGGGGCGACGCGGAGAATTATGAGGAAATCCGCTACGAGGGCTTTGGCCCCGGCGGCGTGAGCCTGATCATCGAGGCGCTGAGCGACAATCGCAACCGCACCGCCACCAACGTGCGCACCGCGGTGAGCAAGAACGGCGGCAATCTGGGCGCATCCGGATCGGTCAGTCATGGCTTCGATCGACTGGGGCTGATCAACTATCCGGCGAGCGTCGGTGACAGCGAGAAGGTGTTCGAGGCCGCGCTGGAGGCGGGTGCCGAGGACGTGACGTCGAGCGAGGACGGGCACGAGATCTGGACCGCGCAGGCCGACCTCCACGAAGTTGCCAAGGCGCTGGAGCCGGTGCTGGGCGAGGCGGAAAGCGCAAAGCTCGCCTGGCGGCCGCAGACGATGGTCGCGGTGGACGAGAGCGACGCGGCGACGCTGTTCAAGCTGATCGATGCGCTGGACGATGACGACGACGTCCAGCAGGTGTGGGGCAATTACGAAGTGTCGGACGAGGTGATGGCGAAGCTGGGGTAACCTCGGGCTAAAAGCTCCTATCCTTCAGGGAAGGGTTGGGTGGGGCAGTGACGAGCGAACGTGAAC
>NZ_LSKH01000244.1:0-92973 GCF_001557395.1 Sphingomonas sp. CCH5-D11
CACCACGCCAATCGTTCTTGTCGCCAACAAGGCCGAGGGACGCGCGGGCGAGCAAGGTATTCTGGAGGCGATGGCACTGGGCTTCGGCGATCCGGTGCAGCTTTCTGCGGAGCATGGCGAGGGCATGGGCGACCTGTTCGAGGCGCTACTGCCCTATCTCGAGCGCGAGGATGAAGGCGCGCTCGATGCCGGCGACGAGGACGACCTCGCCGCGCCGCTGAAGCTTGCGATCGTGGGGCGTCCCAATGCCGGCAAGTCGACGCTGGTCAATCGCATGCTTGGCGAGGACCGCATGATCACCGGCCCGGAGGCGGGGATCACGCGTGATTCGATCGCGATCGATTGGGAATGGCAGGGTCGCCCGGTGCGCCTGATCGACACCGCGGGTATGCGCAAGCGGGCCAAGGTTCAGGACAAGTTGGAGAAGCTGTCGGTCGCGGACGCGTTGCACGCTGTCGACTTCGCGGAAGTCGTCGTGCTGCTGCTTGACGCCACGCTGGGTCTCGAATCGCAGGATCTGCGCATTGCCGATCGGGTGCTGGAGGAAGGCCGGGCGCTGATCATCGCGCTGAACAAGTGGGACGTGGCGCAGGACCCGTCTTCGCTGTTCAACGGCGTCAAGGCGGCACTGGGCGACGGGCTTAGCCAGGTGAAGGGCGTGCCCCTGATCACTGTCTCCGCCATGACCGGACGCGGCATCGATCAGTTGCTGTCCGCGGCTTTCGAGACGCGGGAGGCATGGTCGCGCCGGGTGCCGACCGGCGAGCTTAATCGCTGGTTTGAGCGCGCCATCGAGGCGAACCCTCCGCCAGCGCCGGGCGGCAAGCGAATCAAGATGCGCTATGTGACGCAAGTTAAGTCGCGGCCGCCGAGCTTCGTAGTATTCGGCACGCGGGTCGATCAATTGCCCGCCAGCTATGAGCGCTATCTGGTCAATTCGCTACGTCGCGATCTGGGCTTCGGTGCAGTTCCAATCCGATTGACGCTTCGCGCGCCGAAAAATCCATTTGGCGGTTCTTGATTATCTATTGTTTACCAATGGCCTGTTAGGCTGGTGAAGGGGAAGCGTCCGGCTGCTTCGTGACCTGCTGTGGGGGCAAGATCGTGTCGTTCGAAGGTAGCACTCTGGTGGACTGGCCATCGTTCGCAAAGACCAAGGGGGAGCTTGGCGCTGATCTGCCCCGGATACTCGGTTACTTTCGCGAGGATGGCACAAAGTCAGTGGCTGCCATCGAGGACGCGCTGCGCGCTGGCAATGCGGCGGGGCTCGTCATTCCGGCTCATACACTGAAAGGGGAGGCGCGTCAGTTCGGCGCCTTTCCGCTGGCCGATTTGGCCGAAAAGATCGAATTCATGGCCCGGGACCTGGTGGAGAGCCGCGACACGCCGGAGGCGGTGCTGGAAGATGTGATCGAGTTGCGGCCGCTGTTTACAAGCACGCTCGCGGCGCTGGACCGCGAAGCAGATCCGACGCCGGTTCGTCGGCCCGTTACCGGTTTTGGAAGACGACCCGTGCCTGGCGGGTTCGGCCGCGGCTGACGAGCAGCGCTTATCGTGCCGTATTTGCGGCTCCGCGCGGACGTGCCGTTCACGCCCGCGCGAAGATCCGATATCAGCCGTGCGGCTTGTCCGCCTCGGCGTTGAGCTGAATGTAATTGGGCAGGCCCATGCGCTCGATCATCTCGAACTGCCGTTCCAGCGTATCGACATGCTCTTCCTCGCTGAGGAGGATGCGCGTGAACAGGTCGCGACTGACAAAGTCCTTGACCTCTTCGCAATAGGTGATCGCGGCCTTGAGTTGTGCAACGGCTTCGATCTCCATTGCGAGATCAGCCTTGAGCACTTCCTCCACCGTTTCGCCGATGCGCAGCCGGCCGAGCAGCTGAAAGTTCGGCAGACCGTCCAGAAACAGGATGCGCTCCGCCAGCCAATCGGCGTGCTTCATTTCGTCGATGGATTCGTGCCGCTCGTATTCGGCGAGCTTCTTGATGCCCCAATGCTCAAGCAGGCGGTAGTGCAACCAATATTGGTTGATTGCCGTCAGTTCATTCTTCAGCGTCTCGTTCAGAAACTCGATGACGCGCGCGTCGCCCTTCATTGTAATGCCTCCGTGTTAGCCACGTCTTTACCGTGGCGAACCGTGGCTTAGCAATGAAAAAAACGGCGGATTTCTGCCGATTTTAGAAGCTGCGAGTGTTACGCAGCAGCACGCTCTTCATCGATAATCGCTCGCGCAAACGGCGTGCATTGGCCGCATTTTGGCTGACGTCCGAGTGATTGGTAAGCCTGGCAGGCAGTTGTAGATCCAGCGCGGGCGGCTTCACGAACCTGGCATTCCCGAATGGCGTTGCAAACGCAGACAACCATGAACCACTCCTTCTTGCGCCTCATCACCTACCGCTAGTGCGAGGAGTTCGCAAGAGCTTTTGCGGGTGATTCGCAACAGGATGTGCGATCAATTGCGATTTGCTTGCCAGCGGGCCTCCGACATCGACCTCCAGAGCCACTCGAAGGGGCCGAACGAAAATCGCCGAAGCCACCAGGGCGACCAGAGAAGCATCAATACCCAAATGCCAAGAACGACCGGGTAGAGCTGCCAGCGATCAAGCTCACCGAACCAGCCTAGCCCATAACCGCAGAATAGAAATGTGCCGATGAGGCTGGAGCCCAGATAGTTGCTGAATGCGGTGCGACCCACTGCGACTAGCGCTGCGACGATCCGGCGCCCAGATTTCAGCTGGGCGAAGTGGATGATGAGGGCAGCGTGGGCCAGCGTGACACCGGGGCGCAGGAGAACAAGGTGGAGCGGCTCCGAAAGCAGCAATGTGATGGGGTCAAACGCGGTGCCATCGATCCACCAAATGAGCGGCAGATATAACGGCAGACAGATACCATATCCGAACAGGAGAACGGATCGGTACGCCGCGCTTGACCAGAGGCCGCTGAAGAAGCCGCTGCGAAAAAGGACCATGCCCAGCAGCATGAAGGCGATCGTCTCAGGCATCGTGCGGGGGAGCGCCGTCCGTTGCGCCTCTGCCGTCATGGCGATCCGCATCGGCAGCACGTCACCCCAGCCGCCACGGAATGCCTGCAACTCGGCGGACCGATCCGCGCGCAGCTGATCCAGACTGCTGCGATACCTAGCCCATTCGGCGCGAACGGAGGCCGGTGCGTCGGAAGCTGCTGCGCGCTCCTGAAAGTAACGGGCGGCGGCAAAATCCAGCGCGCCGTTGGCCAGTTGCCACGCCATCAGCAGAGCAGCGATGGCGAGGAGACGTGAGGTGTCCCACCTCCATGCGACGAACACGATGCTTCCACACAGCGCGTAGAGCACCAGAATGTCGCCCGACCAGATCAGATAGGCGTGTACCATGCCGATCGCGAACAGGCTGATCATGCGCGCATAATGGCGTCGCACCGGTGAACGGCGCCGCGCCATCGTGCGCTCCGCAATCATGACGGTCGAGGCACCGAACAACATCGTGAAGAGCCCGCGCATCTTACCATCGGCGATCACGAAGGTCGCGGCCCAGGCCCACCAGTTCGCCCCGGTGGCCCCGCCATAGAAGGTCGGGTCCACATAAGCGTAGCGCGGCAGGCCAAAGCTGACGATGTTGAGCAGGAGGATGCCCATCACCGCAACACCACGCACGGCATCGATCGTCTCGATCCGTGCCAGGCGAGCGGTCGGAGCGGAGATGTCGGCGGACTGCGTCGGGGCGGCAGGAAGGTCGCTGATCAGTCGATGAGCTCGCCGGCCTGATCGCCATGTCCACGGCGAACGCGGCGCCGTGCCTTTCGACGGCTGGGGGAGGCCCGCTCAAGCGCGATGGTGGTGACGATCAGCAGAACCAGCATGCTGGCGAAGAAGATCACGTAATCGGACGACGGATCGAAACGTATCAAACCCATGATAAACTCGCCGGCATCGCCCCGCTGGGCCCGTCAGGTTTGCGATACAGAGCGCTGGCTGAATAGGAAAGGGATCAGGCCGCGGGGCGGCTCTGCTCCCGCATAGCGCGCCAATCATCCCGCACCGTGAGCAGCTTGCGGCGAACAATGTCGTACAAGGCTGTATCCCGCTGATTGCATTCCGCAATCATCGCGCGAAGGCGAGGCGTCTCATCCACCGCATTGTCGACGGTGTTTTCCGTCTTGCGCTTGTGCTCGGACGGCATCCGGTCATGTCCGAGCAGAAGGGACAGGATGTTAAACGATAGCGGATACATTTCGAGCAGACCGACGAAAGCATAATTGGTGCTGATGAAGGTATCGATGTCATGAGGCGTGCGAACATCGCCGGGCATGAGGAAGCGGGCCATCTTGTCCTGGGTTTCGGGCGCTTCGATATAGCTCTCGATCGTAGGGAAACGCTCGATCGTCTCCTTGTAGGTCGGGTGGGTCGGAGTCCGTGAATATCGATAGTCCGATATCACCCGCTTCACTGGATCCCGCAGGAAGGTAAAGGCACGCGCATCAGGTCGTGCGGCGCGAATCGGTGCGGCGAGCGTCCAGGAAAAGTGGCCCGAACAGGATCGTGCGTCGGCAAGAGCACCGCTGTCGATCACCGCTGCGATTTCATCCTCAATGCGCGAAAAGGTGACGGTGTCACCGTAGAAGTATTTGCGATGGATGTTGTGATAGGGCGGTCGCATGCGATCCAGTTCCGTGGAGAGCGACGAGCCTGCGGTTTTTGGAATATGGATGAAGACGCACAATTCCGTGTCGAAGCGGTCGGCGTTGACAAAGTCCTGCAGGCTGCCTTGAACAATATCGCCGAACGCCACGATCAATCCTCTTCCTCAGCGCATCGCCTGTCGCGCCGAACCACTGCGAATGGCAGCAATTGCGCCTGTGCTCAACGCCGTGTCACCCTTCGGGTCGCACCCTGCGGCGTACAAGGCGATCATTATCTTCGAGAACACCGCCGCTGATCAACGTCCGAGCTCAGCGGCCTTTGCTCGCCCTGTTAGGTCGACATTCCGGCGTTCGGACGCATGACGAGCGCCAAGGTACACCGCGCCACTTGTGGTGAGCGCGAGCACCCCGACCACCAGCGCGTCAACAGCCATCATCGCCCAGACTAGCGGCTCAGGCCTGCCGAGCGCACTGTAGCCGAGCAGATAGTGGAGCGACATCAGCGGCACTGTACCCGCCACCATATAGCCGACCGTTCGCCAAAAGCTGCCCGCCATGATGGCGATCGACCGCAACGGGCCGATCCGGGGATTGCCGAGCGGCCAGGCGACGAGCCAGGCGCTGAGATAAACGCCGATGACGCTGACCCCGATCGTGGCCGCCAGCTGCGCGTAGGTCGACAGTCGCGGTCCGAGCCCCAACGTCATGCCGAGTGGCGGGCCGAATAGCGCCAGCCACTGAAACATGGCCTGGACGCCGAATTGCACCGCGAACAGAGTGGCCGCAGGGCGCTCGATCCGCTTCGCAAAGCCCGCGTCCCGACTTGAAGCGATGAAGCGCACGAACCAATAACCGGGGAGCAGAAGCGCCAGCACCTTCGCAAAGCCCAATGCGAGGCGCCGCTGATCGAAGGCGGCGGCGGCGGTGAGGCCGTGCCGGTAAAAGCCGATGTCGATCTCCACCACGTGCTGCGCGAATTCGATGAGCAGCGGGATGGAAAAGAGGATCGGCAATGCCTTCGCGAACGCCGCGCTGTCGGCATAAAGCTGCTTGATGTCCCGCCACATGACAAGGGTCTTAGGACAGGATCACAGATGCGGCGAGTGCGGCATCGATGCCCCTCCGCATCATGGTTCGCACCGGACCGCACCGTGCTTCGCCAATCCGAAGCACGGTTGTCGATCCTCAGGCGGTCAGAAGGCGCTTTTCGCCTGCGATCTTCATCATCGCCTTTTGCAACTTCTCAAAGGCGCGCACCTCGATCTGGCGAACCCGTTCGCGGCTGACGCCATAGACTTGGCTCAGTTCCTCCAGCGTCTTGGGATCGTCGGTCAGGCGCCGTTCGGTCAGGATGTGCTTTTCGCGATCGTTGAGGTTGTCCATCGCGCTAACCAGCATGTCGTGGCGCACGTCGGCTTCCTGTGCCTCGGCGACCACCTGATCCTGCAGGGGCGAATCATCCTGCAACCAATCCTGCCACTGACCTTCGCCATCCTCGCGCATCGAGACGTTGAGCGACGTATCGCCGCCCATCGCCATGCGACGATTCATGCTGACCACATCCGCCTCGGTCACGCCGAGATCGGTGGCGATCTTCTGCACGTTCTCCGGCGTGAGATCGCCGTCCTCGAACGCGTCGAGCCGGGCCTTCATGCGGCGCAGGTTGAAGAAGAGCTTCTTCTGCGCGGCGGTGGTGCCCATTTTCACGAGGCTCCACGAGCGCAGGATAAATTCCTGGATCGACGCGCGGATCCACCACATTGCATAGGTGGCGAGGCGGAAGCCACGATCGGGCTCGAACTTCTTCACCCCCTGCATCAGGCCGATATTGCCCTCGCTGATCAGCTCGGACACCGGCAGGCCATAGCCGCGATAACCCATCGCGATCTTGGCAACGAGGCGCAGGTGGCTGGTGACGAGCTGCGCCGCCGCCTCCGGATCGCCATGCTCCTGGAAACGCTTAGCGAGCATATATTCCTGCTCGGGCGCCAGAATCGGGAACTTCTTGATCTCGGCGAGATAGCGGTTGAGGCTCTGCTCGCCGCCGAGTGCGGGGATCGTCGCAGGGACGTTGCCGCTTGCCATGGTATTACAATCTCCCTTTCCGGGGAAACGCCTGTCGCGCAACAGCGAGGCGCTTTCACCCTATACGTCGAGTTGACTGAACAGTTCCTGCATGTCTGCAGGCATCACGCTTTCGAACGACAAAGCGACACTTGTGATCGGATGAACGAAGCCGAGCCGGGCGGCATGAAGCGCCTGGCGGCGGAAGGAAAGTTCATCAAGTTGACGCTTGTGAGCTTGTTTTGTTCTACCATAGACCGGGTCGCCCAGCAAGGCGTGGCCGATCGAGGCCATGTGGACGCGCACCTGATGGGTGCGGCCGGTCTCCAGCCGGCATTCGACCAGCGCAGCCTCCCGCAGCCGATGTTCGGTGCGGTAATGCGTGACGGCACGCTTGCCGTTCGCGACGATCGCCACCTTCTTGCGGTTATGCGGCGAGCGGGCGAGGGGCGCATCCACGGTGCCGGCGGGCGGCACGGGATAGCCGCCGACGATTGCCTTGTAGCGGCGGTCGATCGAGTGCGCCGCGAACTGCTTCGCCAGCCCTTCGTGCGCGCGGTCGGTCTTGGCGGCCACCATCAGGCCGGACGTATCCTTGTCGATCCGATGGACGATCCCCGGCCGCGCCACGCCCCCGATTCCCGAGAGCGAACCGCCGCAATGATGCAGCAGCGCGTTCACCAGGGTACCATCGAGATTGCCGGCCGCGGGATGGACGACGAGCCCGGCGGGCTTGTCGATCACGATCAGATGATCGTCCTCAAAGGCGACGACGAGCGGGATGTCCTGCGCCTCGTTGTGCGCCGGCGCGGGCGCGGGCACGGCGACGGCGAACACCTCGCCGGCCCATGCGCGCTTCGCCGGATCACGCACCAGCACGCCATCCCGTTCGACATGGCCCGCATTGATCAAAACCTTGAGCCGCTCGCGCGAGAGGGTAGGCACGGCATCCGCAAGGGCGCGATCCAGCCGCCAGCCATCGGCGGCTGGAGCGATGATCGCTTGAATGACGGAAACCCCCCGGTCCATTAGGTGTAGTAGATGGATATGACGCTCCGGATTTCAAGATCGCTGGCTGCCCGGATCATTGCGGAAACGATGCGTTTTCCGGTCGAAGCCTGCGGGCTGCTCCTGGGCAATGATAACGACGTGGACGCCATTGAGCCATGCGCGAACGTCCATCCAACACCGGCTACTCATTTTGAGATCGATCCTGCCGCCCTGTTCCGCGCGCTGCGCCGGGCACGGGCAGGCGGGCCGCAGGTCATCGGTCATTACCACTCCCACCCGTCCGGCATCGCCGCACCATCGGCCACCGATGCCGCCCAGGCGGCGGCCGATGGTGCCTTTTGGCTGATCGTGGCAGGATCGGACCTGACCGCGTGGCGGGCATCAAGCGACGGAGCGGTGCACGGCCGCTTTGATCCGGTCGCGCTCGCCATTGCGCCCTAGACTCGGGTGAGTCATGGAGCAGTGATGACGATCGATCCCGTTGAGTTCGCAAGCCTCCTCTGCTCGCGCTTGTGCCACGATCTGCTGTCGCCGATCGGGGCGCTCAACAACGGGCTGGAGCTGCTCGCCGACGAGACCGATCCGGCGATGCGCGAGCGGTGCATGGAACTGCTGGCGGAAAGCGCGCGGACGTCTGCGGCCAAGCTGAAATTCTTCCGGCTGGCCTTTGGCGCGGCCGGTGGCTTCGGCGAGGCGGTTGATACGCGCGAGGCGCAACAGGCGATCGAGGGATTGTTCGGCGAAACCAAGCGGCTTCAGGTCAATTGGCTGGTGGACGAGCCGATGCTGCCCAAGACGGCGATCAAGGTGCTGCTGAACCTGGCGATGATCGCCGGCGACTCGCTGGTGCGTGGCGGCACGCTGGACATCGGTAGCGAGACGAATGACGCGGCGATCGAAATCGTCCTGAAGGTGGAAGGTCCGCGCATCACCCTGGACGAAGAACTGCGATCCACGCTGGTCGAGGGGCGGGCATCGGACGCGATCACGCCGCGCGCGGCGGCGGCCTTTCTGGTGCACGAAATGGTGAAGGCGGCGGACGGGCGCGTGATGATCAGCGCCCCGGCGGAGAATGTGCTGCTGTTCGGCGCGACGATGCGTCCACAGTAAACCAGGCATTTACCCGTTCCGGTCCATGGCCGGCGGGCAATGGACGATCTGCTGCAGGAATTCATCGCGGAAACGCGCGAGACGCTCGGCGCCCTGTCGGGCGAGATCGTCGCGTGGGAGGCCGATCCGTCCGACCGGGCGCGGCTCGACGCCATTTTCCGTTTCGTTCACACCGTAAAGGGCAGCTGCGGCTTTCTGGACCTGCCGAGGCTCGCACGGCTTAGCCATGCGGCAGAGGACGTGCTTCAAACGGTGCGGTCGGGTGAGCGGTCTCCCGATCCGCAGCTCGTATCGGCGGTACTCGCGATCATCGATCGGATCGGGGAGATCGTCGAGGCGATCGATGCGGGTGCCGGGCTGGATGACAGCGGCGAGGAACTGCTGCTCGCGGCGCTCGAGGGAAAGTCGGCCGCGGCGCCGCTGAAGCTGGTGACCGCTAATGCCGCAAACGTGACCGCACCACGCGCTGCGACGCGCAGCATACGCCTGTCGGTCGACCTGCTCGACCGGATGATGAACGGCGTGTCGGAAATGGTTCTGGCGCGCAACGAGCTTGCCCGCCGGCTGCGCGAAAGCAGCGATCCATCGCTCGAGAGCGCCATTGACCGCCTGTCGCTGACCGTATCGGAACTGCGTGACACCGTCACCCGGACCCGGATGCAGGCGATCGAATCGCTCTTTTCCGCCTTGCCGCGGCTGGTGCGCGACACGGCAGGCACGCTGGGCAAGCAGGTGTCGCTGTCCATCGATGGCGCGGAGGTCGAGCTTGATCGCGAGATGATCGAGCTGCTGCGTGATCCGCTGGTGCATATCGTGCGCAACGCGATCGACCATGGCATCGAGGCACCCGAGGCACGGCGGCGCGCCGGGAAGGCGGAAACGGGGCGGTTGTCCATCGTTGCCCGGCAGTCGGGCAATCGGATCATTGTCGAGATATGCGACGACGGGCGCGGCATCGACACCGCCCGGCTGGTGAAAAAGCGCATCGAGCAGGAGCCGGCGCGCGCGGCAGAGTTGAACGCGTTGAGCGAGCGGGCGCGCCTCGACCTGATTTTCGAGCCCGGATTGTCGACGCGTGACGACGTGACGGCGACGTCGGGACGCGGCGTCGGGATGGACGTGGTGCGCACCAACGTCGAACAGATCGGCGGCAGCATCCGGCTGCACAACATCCCCGGCCGTGGTCTGACGACGACGATCGAGGTGCCGCTGACGCTGGCCATCCTGTCCGCGGTCATCATCGGCGCAGGCGGTAGCCGCTATGCCGTGCCCCGACAGGCGGTAGAGGAAATTCTGGCGGTTCAGTCCGAAGCCGTGCGGATCGACACGGTGGGCGACGCCCAGCTGGCAACGGTGCGTGGTCGCCGCCTGCCGGTGGTGCAGCTGGGCGAGGTGCTGGGGACAAGCGACGGCCCGGGCGACATGCTGATGATCGTGAACCTGTCCAGCGGCAGCTTCGCGCTTGGCGTGGACAGCGTGGACGACACGCAGGAACTGGTGGTGAAGCCGGTTGCGCCGGCGGTGATGGCGGCCGGTCTTTATGCCGGGCAGATGCTGCCGGATACGGGCGTGCCGCTGCTGCTGCTGGATTGCGCAGGCGTGGCGGCGGCTGCCGGTGTTTCCTTCGAGCGCGCCGTGGAAGTGGAGGCGGAGCCGGAGGAGCCGGTGGCGGAAGGCACCTCGGCATTGTTGTTCGAGGCGCTTGACGGGCATCGGCGCATGATCCCGCTTGCAGCAGTGGAGCGTATCGAGGCGGTGCAGGCGGCATCCCTCCGCCACGCGGGTGGTCGATGGTGGGCGACCGCGCGCGAGGATCTGGTGGCTCTGTCCGTGGATGCCGACCAGCCGCCGACGGACGGGGAACTCGCCGTGCTGATGCTGCCGGGTGCCGACACCGCGACCGGCTATCTGGTGCGGCGGGCGCTCGACATCGTCACCTTCACCGAGGAGCTCCTGCCATCGGCGGATCCGGGCGTTAGCGGCATTCTGGTGATCGACGGTGAGCCGATCGAAGTCATGGATCCGCTGCACATCGCCGTGCCACGGGCGTCGACCGCGGGATCGCCGCCGATCTGCCTCATGCAGGGGGCGGACAGCGCGTGGATGGAGGCGATGCTGAGCCCGTTGATCGAAGCCGCGGGCTATCGCGTGGCGCGCCAGCTGGCACCGGGTGAGCGCGCAACGGTGACGCTGGGGATCGGCGACGATGTTCCGGCGAGCGGGCAGGTGGTGAGGCTGGCGCGGGATCCGAACACCGGATGGCCGCTGCTGGATTCGGCCGCGCTGGCCAGTGCGCTGAAGGCAGGAGCGGCGCGATGACCGACACGCTTCACCTGCTGGCGCATGTCGGCGGCCGCGCGATCGCCGTTCCGGCCGATGCGGTGGATTCGGTGGTGGATATCTCGGTGATCATCGACGCGCCGCGCGCGCATCCGGCGGTACGCGGGCTGACCGCGCTGCGCAGCCGGGTGGTGACGGTGATCGATACCTGGCGGCTGCTGGACTTGCCGCCCCCGGCCGACGATGCGCGCCGCGCGATCATCACCGTGGTCGATGGCCACCACCATGCCGTGCTGGTCGACACGTTGGAGGACGTGGCGCCGCTGGAGGTGGAGGCAGTGCCGCCGGGCCTCTCGCTTGGCCATCGCTGGGCGGAAGTGACGACCGGATCGGCCGAGCGCGGGGGCGAGCCGCTACTGGTGATCGATATCGCCCGCCTCATCGGGACGATTGTCGCGGCCGGTTAACACCGTTCTTACGCTTTTCCCGCCATAATGGATGGGACAGGCAATGATGAGGTTCAAAAATGAGGTCGTGTCTCGTCGTTGACGATTCGAAGGTGATCCGAAAGGTTGCGCGACACATCCTGGAGGGCCTGGAGTTCTCCGTGTCCGAAGCGGGTGACGGTCAGGAGGCGCTTGACGCCTGTTTCTCCAGCACGCCCGACGTGATCCTGCTGGACTGGAACATGCCGGTGATGAGCGGCATGGATTTCCTGCGCGCGCTTCGCGAAACCGACATTTCGCCGCGCCCCAAGGTGGTGTTCTGCACCACGGAAAACGGCATGGCCCATATCCGCGCCGCAATCGAGGCGGGGGCGGACGAATATGTCATGAAGCCGTTCGACCGCGAGACACTGGCGAGCAAGCTCCAGATCGTCGGCGTCGCCTGAACGCCATGTCACGGCCCCAGGCCCTGTCAGCGGCGCCGGCGAGCGCGCGCCCGCACGTGCTGATCGTCGACGATTCGGCGGTCGCGCGCGCCGTGCTGACGCGGATGGTGGAGGACTCGGCCGCGTGCCGGGTTGCCGCTGCGGTGGCGGACATCGCCAGCGCCCTGCGGTTCCTGGCGGCGGAGACGGTGGACGTCATCCTGCTGGACCTCGAGATGCCAGGCGTTCATGGCCTGGCCGGGCTTCCGGACATCATCGCCGCGGGAGCGGGCGCCAAGGTGCTGGTGGTATCATCGGCGGCAGGCGAAGGAGCGGCCGCGACGATCGAGGCGCTGGCGCTGGGGGCGGCGGATACGCTGGTCAAGCCCGGACGAAGCGTCACCTCCGGCGGCTTTGCGGCGGCGCTGGCGGAAAAGCTCGTGCGCCTTGCCGAACGGTCGGAGCCGGTGGTGCGGGCCCCGACGCCGCAGCCGGCCGCGCCGCATGACTTCGACGTGGTCGCGATCGGCGCCTCGACAGGCGGCATCCATGCGCTGAACAGCCTGTTGCAAGCGCTTCCCACCAGGTTCCGCAAGCCAATCGTGATTACGCAGCATCTGCCGGCCGGCTTCATCCCTTATTTCGCCGGACAGGTGGCGGCTGCAACCGGGCGCAGGTGCGACGTGGCGGCGGACGACATGGTGCTTGGCGAAGGCGCGATCCTGGTCGCGCCAGGCAATGCGCATGTCACGGCGACGCCGTTGCCGGGCGGACGAACCGCGATCCGGCTGAGCCGCGCCGTGGTGGCGAACGGCAACATGCCATCCGTCGATCCGATGTTCGAAACCTTCGCCGATTGCTTCGGGCCGCGCCTGCTGGCGGTGGTGCTCAGCGGCATGGGGCGCGATGGCCTTGCCGGGGCAAGGCGCGTGCGCGCCGCGGGTGGCACGGTGATCGTGCAGGATCAGGCAAGCTCCGTGGTGTGGGGCATGCCGGGCGCCGTGGCGGCGGCGGGTCTTGCCCATGCCGTGCAGACGCCGGAGGCGATCGGGCGCTTCATCGCCAGCCAGCAGAGCGCCGCGCTGTGATCGGCAACCGTGGCGCCCGCCCCGCACCGGTTCCCGCGCCGCTCCCTGGGCAGGGCGAGGCAAGCGCCATCACGCTCGCCGCGCTCGCCGCGCTGCTGGAAGCGCGCACCGGGCAACGGATCGCCGCCAACCGCGCGTGGCGGATCGATACGGCGCTGAAGCCGATCGCCGCCGAACGCGGCGCGGCCTCGATCGACGAGCTGATGGCAGTTGTACGCGATGGCAGCGATACCGCGCTGGCCGACCGGATCGTCGATGCGCTGCTGAACCAGGAAACATCCTTCTTCCGCGACGCTGGTGCCATCGAGGCGGCGGCCGAGGCGATCACCGCCGTCGCGACCGGCACGCCGCGGATCTGGTGCGCCGGCTGTTCGACCGGACAGGAACCGCTGTCGCTGGCGATGGCGCTCCGGGAGCGCGACGTCGTGCACGAGCTGGTCGCGACCGATGTGTCGGCGCTGGCGATCAGCCGCGCCCGAAGCGGCCGCTATTCGCAGTTCGAGATCCAGCGCGGGCTGCCGATCCGGCGGATGCTGCGTTGGTTCGAACAGGATGGCTCGGACTGGGTGGCGCAGCAGGAACTGGTCCGCCGCATCATCTGGCGGCGCAGCAACCTGGTGCTGGACCCACCGCCCGCCGGCGGGTTCGACGGCATCTTCTGCCGCAACGTCCTGTTCTACCTCGCGCCGGATCTGCGCCCGCGCGTGCTCGACGCGATTGCGCGGAGCCTGCGGCCGGGCGGCCTGCTGATGCTTGGCGCGGGTGAGACGGTGATCGGCCAGTCAAGCCGCTTCGCGCCGAGCAAGAGGTTTCGCGGCCTCTATGAACTGACCGACGGGGGCGGATCGGCATAGCCATAGCCGGGCGGCAGCCTGCGGTGCTAGGGTCGGCCAACCGATCGCGGGGCCGCAGGAGTAACCATGACGCCAATCGAGGCGCCATCGCCGAATTTCGACGACCGTAAGCTGCCGATCACGATGATCGTGCTTCACTACACCGGCATGGTGGACGCGGCGTCGGCGCTCGCCCGGCTGCGCGATCCCGAAGCGAAGGTTTCAGCGCATTATCTGGTCGACGAGGACGGCACGGTGACGCGGCTAGTGCCGGAGGAAAAGCGCGCCTGGCATGCCGGCCGCTCGCACTGGCGCGACATTGAGGACGTCAATTCCGCCTCGATCGGGATCGAGATCGTCAATCCCGGGCATGAGTTCGGCTATCGTGCCTTTCCCGACGCGCAGGTCGATGCGGTGATCCGCCTGGTCCACGAGATCAAGGACCGGTACGAGATCACGCGCGGCAACATCGTGGCGCATTCGGACATCGCCCCGGCGAGGAAGCGCGATCCGGGCGAGCTGTTCCCCTGGGGCAGACTGGCGCGCCTGCGGCTGGCGCTGCCGCGGCCGACGAAGAACCTGATGGACCCGATGTGGGGAGAGGCCGCGTTCCTGCTGGCGCTGGAGCGCTTTGGCTATGACGTGAGCGACAAGATGGCGGCGATCATCGCCTTTCAGCGGCGCTTCCGCCCGGAACTGATCGATGGCGAGATCGATGCGGAATGCCGGATGATCCTCCTCGCGCTGCTGTTACCGAAGCCGCAGGGGGATGATTGAGGCAAGTTTCTGCTTCGAGTTCTGGAGGGCGCCTGGTCGGGTGCAACTGATGCGTGCCGTCATTCCCGCAAAGGCGGGAATCCGTGAACGTGACGTGTGGATCTCTCGCGAAGACAAAGTTTATGGATCTCCGCCTTCGCGGGGATGACGATTGTTCGGGTGGCAGCTTCCGCCCACTTTCGGACACTCCTTGTTACCGTTAAGCTGACAAACATGAGAATGCCACCAACCACCCCGCGTGGAGTTCTTCGTGAACTTGCTAGTCAACCTATCACCGGCCTTCGGATCGCACGTTGGTGGATAATCATCGGGACGCTGGTCGCACTATTCGGCTGCGCGATGGCTGTTGCCCATTTTGTCTATGATGTTCCAATCCAGAATGAAAACACTGGCATTCCCGCCACAGGCGGTGAAGTGGTGGCCATAACATCGCTGTTAAGTGGCGGCGGGCTGTTTTTTGTTGTCGCTGGCATTGCTCTGCGACGCTGGCTGCTCAACCGCCTGAACGGCAGCTAACCACCCATTTTGGCCGTCCGAAACGGCCACGAAAGCTGGCAGGTGGAGCCTGAGGAAAGCATGTGGTGCGGGGGCGCAGATCGGGAGCACGCACCCGGCCCACGGGGCGCCGTTATGATCGACGGATCCGCGCTTCCTTCTGCCCACTGACGTGCCGAAATCGGCGGCCTATCAGAGGGGCGAGGGAGGCGCGGGGATCGGGGCGCCGGCGGGTGCGAGAGTCGGCGGTGTCTCGCTGTCGGCCGCGACCGGGTCATTTTCGCTCAGCGTCTCGGCCGCGGCCGGCGGGGTCGCCGCAACGGGTATTTCGCTGGCTTGCACCACGGGTGGCGGTACCACGACGGGTATCTCGCTGGCTTGCGCCACGGGTGGCGGTACCACGACGGGGATTTCGCTGGCTTGCACCACCGGTGGCGGGACTACCAGTGGCGGGGCCGGCTGATAATAATCACGCCAGGCGTCATAAGCCGCATAGAATTCCACAAACGGGCGGTCGAGGCGCAGCAGCGCCGCTCTGGCGAAGGTCGGCAGATCATCATCGGCGACCTGGCCGACCTGCGCGACCTCCTCGCGTGCCACGGCGCAAAAGGCCGCCCGCATCGCCGGCTGCGCATAGAAATTGTAGATGCGTGTCTGATTGTCGTCATAGACACGCTGCCAGTCCCACCAACCGGGCGCCTGCCATTCGCGAATATAGGCCTGGTAGTAGCGATCGATCACGGCGGCGCGCGTCCTGAGCCACGCATTGTAATGCTCGAGGACCCCGCCACCTGCCTGGTCGCAGCCGAGCGCGGCGACGTTCAACGCGTTGCGTAAGTGCCAGACGGCGGCCTGATCGGTATTGTCCAGATTGGGCGTGACATACTTGCCGTCGGCGCGCTTGGTCGCGCTCTTCATGCCGATATAGCCACCGGCCGGCATCGTAGGCGGCGGCGGAGGGGGCGCCTGGATAATGGGTGGCAGCGGCGCGGGAGCGGGCGGCGTGGCGCAGCCGGACAGGGCAAGTGCCATTCCGCCGAGCAGGCTCCAGCCGAGGTTCGAACGCATTGTCATCGTCTTGCCCAGATAATCCATTTGGGGGCTCGCCTAACCCGTATGGGATGAACATCACAAGAATGGCTGGACTCTGCATGCTCTTTCCCAACCTCAATCGAGGTTGCGGCCGGTCGGCGGCGCCGTGGCGGCAAGCAGGGCTGAGATGGCGGGGAGGCGCTTCACGTTGGCGCAAGACCTGGGCGTTCGCTTGCCACTCAAAGATCCGCCGTCGCCCAACCGCCCGTTTGCATTCCGCCGCCGTCACGCTACAGCCCCTGCCCACACCAGAGGGCCGGGCGGCCGCGTCGTGGATCATCCACGCCGAGGAAAGTCCGGGCTCCATGGAACAACGGTGGCGGGTAACGCCCGCCGGGGGTGACCCCAGGGAAAGTGCCACAGAGAGCAGACCGCCCAATCTTCGGATGAAGGCTTCGGCCGGGCAAGGGTGAAAGGGTGCGGTAAAAGCGCACCGCGCTTCCGGTAACGGCGGCGGCATGGCAAACCCCACCGGGAGCAAGACCGAATAGGGGCGGCATGGGGCGAAAGCTCCGGGGTGTGTTCCCACCTGCTGCCCGGGTTGGTTGCTGGAGCGCGTCGGCAACGGCGCGCCAAGAGGAATGGTCGCCCATCCCGAAAGGGTGGACAGAACCCGGCTTACAGGCCCTCTGGTGTCACCTTTAACCGCGGGCCTACAATCGCTAGATGGCGGGGAATGGCGCGTTCTTCCCGATCCAATGACTGGGGCTTTCCCCGCTGGCGCGAATATGGCGCGGCGCGCGAGGCGACCAAGGTGCGGCTGTGCGACCGGCATGGCTGCGAGGAGCCGGGGAATTGCCCGGCGCCCAAATCGCCCAACAGCCCGGAGCGCTGGTATTTCTGCCAGGCGCATGCGGCCGAATATAATCGCGGCTGGAACTACTTCGAAGGGCTGGACGCCGAAGAGGCGGCGGCGCGTGAGCAGGCCGAGCGGCGCGATGCCTCGGGCTATGAACAGTCGCGCTATCAGAGCTGGGCTGGGTCAGGCGACGGCAGCCGCTCGCGCGACGAGATGCGCGCCCTGGAGGTGCTGGAGCTGGAAACGGACGCCACGTTCGAGGATGTGCGGCTTGCCTGGCGGCGGCTGGCGAAGACCAACCATCCCGATGTGCGGCCGGGCGACAAGGACGCGGCCAAGCGCTTTCAGGCGATCCAGGCCGCCTATGAGGTGCTGCGTGCCGCCGAGGAGCGGCGGACCTGGAAGCCGGCTTGAAGAAGGCGAGGGCGCAGTGGCGCGGCGCGGTGCTGGTCTGCGCCAAATGTTCGAAGAAGGTGGATGGCGGCTTTGGCCCGAAGGGGCGTGAGCGGCTGGCCAAGGCGCTGCGGCGCGAGCCCGGCTTCGGCAAGGGACGCAAGGCGAACATGGGAGTGGCGGAGGTGAAGTGCCTCGGCATCTGCCCGAAGAATGCGGTGGTGGTGATCGACACGCGGCGCCTCGACGAATGGCTCGTGGTGCCGGCAGGGGCGGACGTGGCGCTGTTGACGGAACGACTGGGCTAGGCAGCGCCCAAGCGGTTGGTGACGTCAGCGCGCGGCCTCGGCGAGCAGCCACTCGCGGAACGCCTGCATGGCGGGGTCGAGCTTTCGCGACAAGAGGTGGGTCAGCCAGTAGCGGCCGGCGTCGACCGTGGTGGCGAAGGGCTGCACTAGCCGCTCGGATGCGAGATCGCGAGTGAACATCGCGGGCGGCGCGAGCGCGACCCCCAGGCCGGACGCCGCCGCGGCGACCATGACCGCCGAACTGTCGAACATCGCGCCGCGCGGGGCCGGGGCTGCGACACCGGCAGCCGCGAACCAGCCGGCCCATTCGTTGGCGCGATACGAGCGCAAAAGCGTCTCCCGCGTCAGATCCGATGCGGAATGCAGCCGCTGCGCCAAGGCCGGCGTGCACAATGGAGCGAGCGGCGCATCGAGCAGCGGTTCGGCGTAGGTGCCGTGCCAGGCGCCATCGCCGAAGCGGATGGCGAAGTGCAGCGCCTCGCCGGCGAGGTCGACCCGATTGTTGTTGATCGACATACGAAGGTCGATGTGCGGATGCGATGCGGTGAAGCCGTCCAGTCGCTCCAGCAGCCAGCCGGTGGCAAAGGTGCCGACCACGCCGATGTTCAGCGCCTGCTGAAAACGGCCGCCTGAATAGCGATCCAGCGTTGCCGCCACCTTGTCGAATGCATCGGCGACCACCGGGACCAGCGCATGGCCGTCGTCGGTCAGCGCCAAGCCACGAGGGAGCCGGTTGAACAGGCGGGTCGAGAGCCGCTGCTCAAGCTGCGCCACATGATGGCTGACCGCGCTTGGCGTGACGCACAGCTCGATTGCGGCGCGGGTGAAGTTCAGATGCCGCGCGGCCGCATCGAAGGCGCGCAGGGCGTTGAGCGGCAATTGGGCGCGATCCATGCGCTGTCATCGAATTTTCTCAAGCCTCTGTCGAGCTAAGACCGTTTGTGGCGCCGGCCAGCGCGGCTCATGGTCGCGGCGAAGGAGATGCGATCATGTTCATCCGCAGCGTCATATCAGCGTCGGCCGCCCTCCTGTGCACGGCGGCGGCGCAGGGGCAGGACGACCCGCTCACGCGCCCGCTGGCTGTCGCGCGGGAGTCGACCTGGCTGGCGCCGCGGCCCCCCATCAGGGTGTTCGGCAATAGCTATCTTGTTGGCTTCGGCGGGCTCAGCGTGGCGCTGATCGATACGGGCAAGGGGCTGATCCTGATCGACGGCGCGCTGCCGCAAGCGGCGCCGGCAATCCTCGCCAATGTTTCCCGGCTCGGCTTCAGGCCGCGCGACATCAAATATATTCTCAGCACGGAGCCGCATTTCGACCATGCCGGCGGCATTGCGGCGCTGGCGCGGGATACCGACGCCACGGTGGTGGCGAGCGCGCGGGGTGCAGAAGGGCTGCGAACCGGGCGCCTGGCCGCGGATGATCCGCAACTTGGCTATGACAGTCGCTTTCCGGCGGTGACACCGGATCTCGCAACGGTGCGGGCGATGGGCGACGGCGAGGTGCTGAGGCTGGGCAATGTGGCGATCACCGCGCGCGCGACGCCGGGGCATACGGCTGGCAGCATGAGCTGGGGCTGGCAGTCGTGCGAGGGGAAGAACTGCAAGTCGCTGGTCTTTGCCTCCAGCCTGAACCCGGTGTCCGCCGATGGATATCGCTACACCTCAGCGGCGGGTGAGACGGTCGTGGCGGGCTTTCGGCGCAGCCATGAGGTGATGCGGACGATCCCCTGCGATATCCTGATCAGCGCCCATGCCGATCAGGATGGCGCGACCGAGCGGTTCCTTACGCGGCCGGGCGCGTGCCGTGCCTATGGTACCGCGTCAGAGCGTGCGCTGGCCCGGCGGCTGACCGCGGAAGCTGCGCGCTAGAGTGTGATTCCGGCAGGCTTCTGGAAACACCTCCACGGCGAAGACCGGGAGCCAGCGAGGAAAGAATTGGTAACAGCCGCTGCGCGGGCCAGCTCTGTTCGACAACTGAGCCCCGACCTTTGTCGGGAAGGCGGATCAGACTGGCAGGATCATGCTCTTACGGCATTTACAGGTGACGCGCCGCCGTCTCGCGGATCAGCGCGATCATGTTGGGAATGCCCTGAGTCCGGTTGGAGCTGAGCTGGTTCTTGAGGTCGAAGGGCGCGAGCGCGGCGGCGATGTCGGTGGCGGCGATGTCGGCGGGCGCGCGGTCCTGCACCGTTTTCAGGACCAGGGCGATAATCCCCTTGGTGATCGCGGCATTGCTGTCGGCAAGGAAGTGGAGCGTGCCGTCATCGCTGCGGGTGGGATAGACCCAGACGGAAGCGGAGCAGCCGCGCACCAGCGTTGCATCGGTCTTCAGCGCCGCTGGCATCGGCTCCAGCGCGCGGCCGAGATCGATGAGAAGGCGGTAGCGATCGTCGGCGTCGAGGAACTCATATTCGTCGCGGATATCGGCGAGGTCGGGCGAGGTCTCTGGCATCGCCTTTGCGACTAGCCGCTTGCCCGAGAGGCGGCAACCAGATGCGGGCCTGGCGGGTGGATCAGAGGTCCACCCCGGCGGCGATCGCCTCCAGCTTGCGGATCCGTTCACGCAGGTCAGCGATCTCGATGCGGGCGCTGGCGCTGGTCGGCACCGGCGTGCGCGCGTCGGCATCCTGGCGCAGTTCCTGCTCCTTCAGCCGGAGCCAGCCGCGCCAGCCGGCAAGCCCCGCAGAGATCAGCATCGCCAGGCCGGCGAGCGCCGCGGTTGCCATGATGAGATAGAAGCTCGGGTCGGACATGATGTCTGCTCCCTTGTTCGGACGTTAGCGGTCGCGCAGTTCTTCGATCTGACGGCTCAGATCGACGCTGCCGTGGTTGTCGGTGATGACCCGTTCCAGCACCGCCACGCGCTCGCGCAGCTGCCGGATCTCGTCACGGGCGGCGACCACGTCGTGGGGCAGCGCCTCGCCTTCGCCGACCCGGCCCATGGCGCGGTACTTCTCCTTGGACACCCGCGCCAGCGAGGTGATCAGCACGATCCCGAGGATCATGAAGACGATAGACCAGGGCATTTCAGATCCTCTTGCTTATCGAAAGTTCGGGTCAGTTGGGGCGATTGGCCGGGGGAAGATCACGCAGCTGCTCGATCTGGTCCGCGACATGGATCCCCTTGTCGGTGACGATCCGCTCCAGCACCCGCACCCGTTGCTCCAGCCGCTCGGTATGCGCGGCATATTGCGCCGCTTTCTCTGCCGTCTGCGCATTCAGCGCTTCCGCCATCCGCTCCTTGTGCTTCAGCCAGCGGCGGAACATGTCGGAGGCGACGCCGAAGATCACTGGCAGGCCGACAACGATCATGAAGAACATGAGGACGAAGCCGTATTTGCCCATGTGCCTGCTCCTCAGTTCGCGCGGGTGCGCAGTTGCTCGATTTCCTGCGCGACCATGTGGCCGCTGTCGGTGACGATGCGCTCGACGTTCTGGAGCCGGTCCTTGATCGCGCCCAGCTCGGCGCGAAGCTGACCGTTTTCCTGCGTCAGCAGCTTCACGCGCTCGATCGTCTCGTCATCCCGCTTCGGGTATGCCTGACCCCATTGGCCATCGAGCGGATAACCGTTCCTGATGCGCATCCAGGTGGTGGCGACCCATCCGAACATCCCCGCGACGCCCACTGTGGCGATCACCGGCGCAAGGGCGGAGAAGAACTGAATCTTTTCGGCAGCGGTCATGGCAATCCTTTCCTCTCAGCGGTTGCGCAGCTGTTCGATCTCGTGCGCGGTGCGGGTGGCGGGATCGGTGGCGATGCGTTCGAGCACTGCGATCCGCTCCTCCAGCCGGCTCACCATGCCGGTGAGCCGCTCATTCTCGTTCGTCAGCAACTCGACCTTGCGGGCGGCTTCCGGCGTTTCCTTGCCGATGTTGCGGCCCCAATCGTCGCTGATCGAATAGCCATGCTTCGCGCGGATCCAGTTGTTGATCAGCCAGGCGCCGCATGAAATCGCGATGATGGCGAGTACGAAGAACGGTCCGTGGAAATCCATGGTGCCTCTCCCGAAGGCTGCTATCGATCAGCGCAGGCGCTCGATCTCGTCGGCAAGCTGCGTGTTGCGGCTGGTGTAATGGGTTTCGATATCCGCCAGGCGGCGATCGAGCTCGCGAAACTTGGAGCGGACTTCAGCCGTGGTGCGCTTCGGATTGGAGCGCACATTCTGCCAGAATTTCGCGTCTTCCGGCGATCCGTAGAGATCCGCGGGGCGATCGCTCGCCATCCAGCCAATCAGCAGATAGGCGATGAGCGTCCAGGGGAAGCCGCCGGCGAGGGTCAGCAGGATCATGCCGATGCGAACCCAGAGCACCTCGATCCCGGTATAGTCGGCGATCCCGGCGCAGACGCCCTTCCACTTGCGATCCTGGCGGTTGAGGTAGAATTTGGTGCGGCTGTTATCGGCCATCAGTTCCTCCTCAGGTTCCGGTCTTCAAGCCGGTAATCGGGTTCCGAACGGTAATCGGCGATGCCGGGGCGGAAATCGGGATTGTCGGCGGCGACGATGCGCTCCACCGTATTGACCCGATCCTCCAGCCGGCGGGCGAGCGAGTGGAGCTCATCGAGCAAAGCCTCATCCTCGGTCGTCATCGACCCGGGCGCCTGCTTCCACTTGGTCACATAGTGCATGATCAGCCACGGCAACCCGATGAAGAGGATGCCGACGACCAGGACAGGTACGAATACCTCTTCCATCTCAATTATCCTTTTTCAGGCGCGCTTTCAGCGCGGCGAGCTCGGCATCGATCTTGTCGGCGGCCTTCAGCTCGGCGATTTCCTCGTCCAGGCTCTTGGGCAGGGCACCCAGGCCAAGCGCATCGGCGCGCCCCTCCGCCTCGTCCACCTTGCGTTCCAGCATCTCGAAGCGGCTGAAGGCGTCGTGCGTCCGCGGGCCGTTCCACATCTCGCGCAGGCGGGAGCGGTTGTTGGCGCTCTCCAGCCGCGTCGCGATGTTGTTCTGCCGGGTGCGGGCCTCGCGCAGCTTGTTCTGCAGCTTGGCGATGTCCTCTTCCGAGCCGCGCAGCGTATCATCGAGAACCGCCACCTCTGCCCGAAGCTGCTCGATCATGTCGGTCGCCTTCTGGCGCTCCATGAGTGCCGCCTTGGCAAGATCCTCGCGATCCTTGGACAGGGCGAGTTCCGCCTTTTCCGTCCAGTTCGCCTCGATCTCCGAAAGCTTGGTCATGTGGCGCCGCATCTCCTTGATGTCGGCGATCGTCCGTGCAGCGGAAGCGCGCACCTCGACCAGCGTCTCCTCCATCTCCAGGATGATCATGCGGATCATCTTGGCCGGATCTTCTGCCTTTTCGAGCAGCTCCGCCATGTTGGCGGCGACAATGTCGCGGGTGCGGGAAAAGATGCCCATCAACGAAACTCCTGGTGATGCCCTTTTATAGGCTTGCCGCCGGGGCGAAGCGAGGGAAGACCCGCCCCGGCGGCGCCGTTCACGCCACCGCGTGAACGATGGGGGCGGCCCCGCCCGCCGGGCCGACGGCGCCGATCACCATGGTGGTGCTGAACACGACGGCGAAGGCGATGGCGGCGATGTTGCGGCCGAGCTGTGCGAACTGGGTCATGGCGGGTCTCCTTGCTGAACCTGGTGATTTCCACCGCTCTGGGCGGTTATGCCGACTGCTGTGCATGGGGCGTGCCAATTTTGTTTCGACCATAAGCGAATGGCTGGGGTGCGCCGATGCGTTCGAAAGAAGTCGTTATGCTACAAGCGCTTAATGCCAAATCAGCCTGGCATGGCCAGGTCGTCGGCGTGATTTGTGAGGGTCAGACACGTCTTGCCAAGCATTGGCGAGATGCGCCAAAGCTTAGGTGAACGGGGCGACAGGCGATGGCGGAGCGGACAAGTCAGGTTATCGGCCAGTCGGGCGCGTTCCTCGACGCGCTGGAGCGTGCCAGCCGTGCAGCAGCGCTGGATCGGCCGGTGCTGGTGATTGGGGAGCGCGGAACCGGCAAGGAACTGGTGGCCGAGCGGCTTCACCGGCTCAGCCCGCGATGGGACCAGCCGCTGGTCGTGATGAATTGTGCAGCGCTGCCCGAAACGCTGATCGAGGCGGAACTGTTCGGCCATGAATCGGGCGCCTTCACCGGTGCCACCAAGACGCGGGCCGGTCGCTTCGAGGAGGCCGACGGGGGCACATTGTTCCTCGACGAGCTCGGCACGCTCTCCATGGGCGCGCAGGAGCGCTTGTTGCGCGCGGTGGAATATGGCGAGGTGACTCGGATCGGCGCCTCCCGACCGCTCCGCGTGGACGTGCGGATCGTCGCGGCGACCAACGAGCATCTTCCCGACAAGGTGGACCGGCACGAGTTTCGCGCCGACCTTCTGGACCGGTTGTCGTTCGAGGTGGTGACGCTGCCGCCGCTGCGCGCGCGAAAAAGCGATATCCTGATCCTGGCCGACCATTTCGGCCGGCGGATGGCGGCGGAAATGGGCTGGGATCGCTGGCACGGCTTTTCGCCACCGGCGCAGGACGCGCTGCGCGATTATCGCTGGCCGGGCAATGTGCGCGAGTTGCGCAACGTGGTGGAGCGCGCAGTCTACCGTTGGGAACGCGACGGGCCGATCGAGGCGATCGAGTTCGATCCCTTCCAGTCGCCATATCGACCGGGCAGCAACGGTGCGCCGGCTGCGGCGGCTCCCGTTGCGGCATCGGCGCCGTTGGCTCCTGCGCCATCGGAGCAGCGCGCCGCCACAAGCGAAGGGGACGAGGTGGCGGCGTGCGACGTTGGCCCGTCCGACTTCAAGAGCCGCGTGGCGCTGTTCGAAAAGGAACTGCTGACGCGCGCCCTGGCGGACAACCGCTACAATCAGCGGGCGACAGCGGATGCGCTGGGGCTCAGCTACGACCAGCTGCGCCATGCGCTTCGGCGACACGATCTGATCGGGGCGGCGGGTTAGCCCGGACCGGGGTGGGAGCTCGTTCGCGCGCGCCTTGCAGGCGGGCGGACGTACTTCCGATCGCACCGGTTGCGTAACGAGCGTGCCGGAGCCATTTGGGTGACGTCGCGTTCCTTTCGCGAGCCCCACAAGGAGGATCCCATCATGGCATTCGAACTTCCGCCGCTGCCGTACGACTATGACGCGCTGGAGCCGGTCATCTCCAAGGAGACGATGACCTTCCACCATGACAAGCACCATGCAGCCTATACCGCCAAGCTGAACGAGGGCGTTGCCGCCGATCCGAAGCTGGAAGGCAAGTCGATCGAGGAGATCCTAGGCCAGATCTCGTCGCTGCCGCCGCTGGTGCGCAACAATGGCGGTGGTTACTGGAACCACGACTTCTTCTGGAAGATCATGACCAGCCCGTCGAAGAGCGGCCAGCCGACCGGCGCGCTGAAGGACGCGATCGACGCGTTCGGCGGACTCGATAAGCTCAAGGAAGAATTCAACACTAAGGGCGCGGGCCAGTTCGGCTCGGGCTGGGCGTGGGTGATCAAGGATTCGTCCGGCGCGCTGAAGGTCACCTCGACCCCGAACCAGGACAATCCGCTGATGGACGATGCCAAGGACAAGGGCACGCCGATCCTGGGCAATGACGTGTGGGAGCACGCATATTACCTCACCTACAAGAACGACCGCCCCGGCTATCTGAAGGCGTGGTGGGATCTGGTGAACTGGGAAGAGGCCGGCCGTCGCTTCGACGCCGCCTGAACCCGCGCCAGCGCGCGAAAAAAGAAGGGGATGGCCGCTGGCCGTCCCCTTTTTCATTTTCGGGGCTTGCACCGCCAAAAATACCGGCTAAAGACGCGCCTCCCGCAGCGTTCCCCGATAGCTCAGCGGTAGAGCTCTCGACTGTTAATCGAGCGGCCGTTGGTTCGAATCCAACTCGGGGAGCCAGGGACCTTCCAATCTGGACGCGCTATTCCCATTCCTTCCGGGCTTCGGATGGGCAGGGGAGGCGTGCGTACGGCCGCTATCGGGCCGATCCCGGAAGTTCTGGGCCGGTTATGGCCTGATCGCGCGCCCATGGCTCTGGCGCGCGGGCCTGCGATCAAGCGACGAACTGTTCCATCGTAATCCGATCGTCCAGCGCATGTTCGGGATCGAACAGCAGCGTGAGTTCACGCGCGCGATCAATCGAGATGTCCACCTGCGCCACGTCACGGATCTCGCGCTGGTCTGCGACCGCCGAGACCGGGCGCTTGCCGGGATCGAGCACGCGCAGGGCGACCCGCGCCTTGTCGGGCAGGATGGCGCCGCGCCAGCGCCGCGGGCGAAAGGCGCTGATCGGGGTCAGCGCGATCATCGCGGAGCCGAGCGGCAGGATCGGACCGTGGGCTGACAGGTTGTAAGCCGTCGAACCCGCCGGAGTCGCCACGAGGATGCCGTCGCAGGCGAGCTCCTCCAGCACGATGCGGTCGTTGACCCGAACCTCCAGCTTCGCCGTCTGCCGGGTCTCGCGAAGCAGGGAGACCTCGTTGATCGCGGGGATCGTATGGACACGGCCGTCGATGCCCGTCGCGGTCATCAGCAGCGGCGTCACCTTGAAGGCGCGGGCGTTGGAAAGACGCTCTTCCAGATCATGCTGGCGCCACTCGTTCATCAGAAAGCCGACGGTGCCGAGGTTCATGCCGAACACGGGCACATTGGCGCGCCGCATGTCCAGCAGCGTGTGCAGCGTCTGCAGCATGAAGCCGTCACCGCCGAGCGCAATGACGACATCGGCCTCCTCGATGGTGCACCAGTCCCACGCATCGGCAAGGCTGGCGCGAGCGGCCTGGGCCTGGGCGGTTGGCGAGGCGACCAATGCCCGCCGCTGATAACCGCTCATCCGCCCGTCACGCTCATGTGTCGGGAAACCGCCGGTGTGGCGCCGCGTTCAATGCGGAAATCATGCCGCGCCGGCTTGCTGGCGATGCCGAGACGGATGGCCTCATCAAGCGCCGCCACGCCGCCATCGCGCAAAGCCGCCTTCAAATCGACCTGATCGTCATGGCCGAGGCACGAATAAAGCCGGCCCTCCGTGGTCAGGCGGACGCGGTTGCAGCCGTCGCAGAAATTGGCCGTAAGCGGCGAGATGAGGCCAAGCCGGGTGCGGCTGCCATTCACCCGCCAATAGCGCGCTGGGCCGCCGGTGCCGACCACGTCGCGTTCAAGTCGATGGCTTGCCGACAACCGATCGAAAACGGCGGTAAGCGGCACGAAGCGGTCGGTACGATCTTCATCGATGGCGCCAAGCGGCATGGTTTCGATCAGCGTCAGATCATGCCCCTCACCGATGCACCAATCGAGCATCGGGGCGATCTCGTCCTCGTTCAGCCCCTTCAACGCGACCATGTTGATCTTGACGGCCAACCCGGCACGCTTGGCGGCGGCGATGCCGCCAAGCACCTGATCCACGTCGCCATGCCGGGTGATGTAGCGGAACAAGGCAGGATCGCGGCTGTCGAGGCTGACGTTCAGGCGGCGGATGCCAGCATCGGCCAGCGCCTCGGCATGATCGGCAAGGCGCGTCGCGTTGGTAGTCATGGTCAGCTCGTCCAGGCCGTGCCCGACATGGCTGCCCAGACGCTGCACCAGCTCCACCACATCGCGCCGGACAAGCGGCTCGCCGCCCGACAGACGGATCTTGCGCACCCCGAAATCGATGAACCGTTCTGCGATGATCGCAATTTCTTCCAGCGCCAGCAGCTTGCTGCGCGGCAGAAAAGTCATCTTTTCCGCCATGCAGTAACGGCAGCGAAGATCGCAGCGGTCGGTGACCGAGATCCGCAAATAGCGGATCGCCCGGCCAAAACCGTCAACAAGGGCGGAGGCGTCGGGCGTAGCTCCCATAACGGAACAGCTAGGGGCTGAAGAGGCCAGCGGCAAGGGCAGCTCCGTAGTTGCTGCCTGACCCGGCCGCTCATACGGTCCCAAGTGTGGGCATGATGACGGGCGAGATCGTGGAAATAGCATTGGCCGAGGGCAGCGAGGCGCTTGCTCCCCTGGTGGCGACGGCAAATACGCGCACCGGCGCCGAATGGGCCGAGGTGCTGCTGGTGGATGCGCGCGCCGATCCGCGTCCGGTCGCCGAGGCAGAGGCGGTTGCGGCAAGCGCGCGGCAGGCGCTGCTGGCGATCGTGTCCGACGAAACCGGCGCCGCGGCGGCCTATGATGCGGGGGCCACCCATGTCTGGCTGAGCGAGGCGGCGACCGGATCACTGGCGCTCGCCCTGCGGTTTGCCGGCCGATATGCGCGGCGTCTGCGCGGCACGGGACGGATGCGGCGGGCGGGCGAGATGGCGGAGGGCGCGGTGGCGCGGTTCCTTGACGCCGGCGATCCGGCCGCACCTGCGACCGTGGCAGTGGTCGCGATTACCCGCTTCGATACGGTAAACGCCGCTTTCGGGCGCGAGGCCGGTGATCAGCTCTTGCGCGAGGCGGCGGCGCGGCTGGCGGCTGTCCTGCCCGCGGCCGCAGTGATCGAACGCGATCAGGGCGCCCGCTTCGTCGTCGCCGTGCGGGAAAGCGGTGAGGAAGCACGCGCGCGTGTCGCCGCGATCGAAGGCGCGCTTGCCCGCGGCTTCACGCTTGGCCGGGAAGAGGCCCGGCTCGGCGCGCGCATTGGCGTTGCGCATCGGGACACTGGCGAATCAGCACGATCGCTTGTCGCACGCGCCAGTGAGGCGCTGACGATGGCGGCGGTGGGCGACGGGGCCAATGTCCGCTTCGCGCCGTGCCGCCGAACCGCGGCGGGGCTGGACCTGGCGGCTGACCTGCACCGCGCCATCGATCGCCGCGAGATCGACATCCTGTTCCAGCCGCAGGTCACGCTGGATAGCGGCCGGATAACCGGCGTCGAGGCGCTGGCGCGCTGGGAGCATCCCATCCACGGCGTGCTGGGGGCCAACACCCTTTTTTCGGCCGCGGATCGCGCGGGGCTGGGGCTCGCCTTGTCGGAGCATATCCAATCGCTGGCGTTGACGCGGGCGGCGGCGTGGCAGGGTCCGCTCGCCAGCCTGCGCGTGGCCGTGAACGTGACCGCGGCGGATCTGGCGCGATCGGATTTCGTGTGCCACTTCCTCGACCTTGTGGAGCGCGCCGGGATTGCCCCCGGCCGGGTGACGGCGGAAGTGACCGAAAGCGGCTTCGTCACGGACCTGCCACTCGCTGCCGAACGGTTGGAACAGCTGCGCGCCAAGGGGCTTCGGGTTGCCATCGACGATTTCGGCACTGGCTATTCCAGCCTTGCCTATCTGAAAGCACTGCCGCTGGATTATCTGAAGGTCGATCGCAGCCTGACCACGGACATCACGGGCGCGCCGCGCGCCCGCGCGGTGGTGCGCGGGATCCTGGCCATCGCCAGCGCGCTTGGCTTGCAGACGATCGCGGAGGGCGTGGAGAATGCCGCAGAGCGTGATTTGCTCGCCGCGGAGGGGTGTACGCTCTATCAGGGCTTCCTGTGCGCGGGGCCGCTCGATGAGCGGGCCCTGGCGGCGCTGGTGGAGGAGAATCGCGCATGATCCATGCACTGCTGGCGCCGGTCGCCATAGCGGCGAAGGCGGCCGCTGCCATGACGCCGCAAGCAGCGATCGAGGCGGAGATGGCGGCCAGTGCCGGCGGATGGAACAGCGGTTCGCTGGAACGCTTCATGGCCGTCTATGCCGACGACGCCGTTTATTCCTCCGGCAAGGAGCTGGCGCGCGGGAAAGAGGCGATCGCCAGCCGCTATGCCAAGAGCTTCGCCGATGGATCGAACAGCCGCGGGCGATTGGCATTCCAGCCCGTCGCCTGGCGGACGATCAGCAACGTCCACATGCTGCTGGTGGCGCGCTGGTCGCTGACCCCGACGAGCGGCGATGCGCAGAGCGGGCTGACGACCCTGCTGTTCGAGCGACGCAAGGAAGGCTGGCGGATCATCGCCGACCATAGCTCCTGACCCGTCGCCGGAGCGGGCGCGTGGCGATCTTCACCATCGGTTATGAAGGCGTGACGATGGACGCGTTCATCGCCGCCCTGCGCCACGCAGGCGTCGAACGGGTGATCGACGTCAGGGCGCTGCCGCTTTCCCGGCGACCGGGTTTCTCCAAATCGATCCTCGCCGCCTCCCTGAAAGCCGCAGGGATCGATTACGTGCACCTGAAGGCGCTCGGCACCCCCAAGCGCGGGCGCGATGCGGCGAAGAAGGGTGATGTCGCGACGCTGCGCGCGGTGTACGACGCGCAGCTTGCGCTGCCGGAGACGCAGGTGGCGGCGGCGCAGATGCGCGATCTGGCGGCGGAAAAGCCATCCGCGCTGCTCTGTTACGAGCGGGATCCGTGCCATTGCCACCGGACGTTGCTGTTGCAGGCGGAGGGCGAGGGGGCCGAGGTAATCGATCTGTTCGCGTGACCCTGTGCCGTAGTGGGAGACGCGCGCGCGCGCCGCGATGGACCCATGCCGAGCGACTTGGCACAGTTTCCCTGACTTGGGGGAGGGGGAAACATGACGAGGATCATCAGCCGCAGAGACGTGGTCGTCGGCGCGGGCGCGGGGGCGCTTATCGCGGGAATGCCGGCGATGGCGCAGCCTCGCGCCGGGTTGGACTTGTCCGAGCTGCTTGCACGGCAGTTCGAAGAGAGCCTGTCGCTCAGTCCAGAACTCGCGACCTTCATGGGTATCGACACTGGCTCACGAGCAACGCTGCGCGCGCGCCTGCACGATCATAGCATGTCCGGCGCTGAGGCAATCAACCATCTGGAACAGCGACAGCTGCGTGAGCTGAAGGCGATTGCGGAAGCGGGCCTGTCCCCCGAGCAGCGGCTGGAGCGCGAAGTGACGATCTTCTAGATCGAATCACGCGCCGCGGTGAACGCCTTTCCCTATCACAGTGACTCGATCAGCGTGCCGGGGCCCTACGGCCCGACGCCGCTGGGCACCAATTACATGGATACGGCGCAATTCCTGCGCGACGTGCATCCTGTGAACGATCGTGCCGACGCGGAGGCCTTTATCTCCCGCATGGGGCAGCTTGCTGCCGTGCTCGACGCGGAAACCGACCACGTGCGGCGCAATGCGGCCAGAGGGATCGTGGCGCCGACCTTCGTGGTGGAGCAGACCATTGCGATCCTGAGCAAGGTGCGCGACGTGAATCCGTCGGACGAAGGCCTGGTCCGCTCGATCGGCACGCGCGCCGTCGCCAAGGGGTTGAGCGGCTATGCCGAACGCGCGCAGGCGATCTTCACCCGCCAGATCCGTCCTGCGCTGGCGCGGCAGGTTGCGATGCTTCAGTCCGTTCTTCCGCGTGCGGTCGACCAGGCCGGCGTCGGGAGGCTGCCTGACGGGCGGGCCTATTACGACGCCTGTCTGCGCTATCAGACCACGTCGACCCTGTCGGCAGACGAGGTGCACCGGACGGGGCTGGACCTGGTGGCGAACATCCGCGCGCAGATCGAGGAGGCGTTCAGAAAGCAGGGCATGTCGAGAGGCACCATCAAGGAACGTGCCACTGCGCTTGCCGCATCGCCCGGCCAAGCCTTCCCCAACACAGATGCCGGGCGCGCCGCGGTGATCGCCTACCTCAACGATCAGCTGGACGCGGTGAAGACGCGATTGCCACAGGCGTTCAATCGCATGCCAAAGACCGGCTATGAATTTCGCCGGCTCGCCGCGGAGATGGAGGAGGGCTTGCCGTTCGGCATCGCGCAACCGGGCGCGCCGGATGGCAGCAGGCCCGGCGTCTTCTACATCAACCTGCGCGATACGGCGGACTGGCCGCGCTATACGCTGCCCACGCTTGCCTTTCATGAGGCTGCGCCCGGGCACCTGTTTCAGAACGGCCTCCAGTTCGAATCGGGCGAACTGCCGCTGTATCGGCGAGGGTGGTTCTTCAGCGGGTTTGCCGAGGGGTGGGGCCTGTATGCCGAACAGATGGCGGACGAACTGGGCATGTACCGGGACAATCCGGAAGGACGGATCGGCTACCTCCTCAGTCACCTGTGGCGCGCGGCGCGCCTGGTGCTGGATACCGGCATTCACCTGCGGGGTTGGGATCGCGCCCGAGCGGTCGACTATCTTTACGAGAACAGCTTCGCGTCGCGGTCAGGGGCGCAGGGGGAGGTGGACCGGTATATCGTCATGCCGGGACAGGCCTGCGGCTATATGATCGGGCATACGACGATCACCCGCCTCCGCGACGAGGCACAGCGACGGCCGGCCTTCGACCTGCGCGCGTTCAACGATTTCGTCATTTCCGGCGGCGCGCTGCCGATGGCGGTGCTCGAGGGACGGGTGAGGGCCTGGCTGATGGGATGACTGGCCCCGGGCGACCGCACGCATACCGCCGGTGGTGTGCGTGCGTGCCGGTCAGCCAGTGACGGGGAGGCGGACGGTGCCGTCGTCCTCGCGCTCCAGCGGACTGTAGGCGACCAACGTGTCGAGAGTGAGCGCACCGTAGAGATGCGGGAAGAGCTGGCCACCACGGCTCTCCTCCCAGCGGATCTTCTCGCCAAGCGCCTCGAGGTCCACCGCGGCGACGTGCAGATCATCCTGCCCGGCGAAATGCTTGTCGACCGTCTCGGTGAGCTGCGCGGCGGTGGACAGGTGAACATAGCCGTCCTGCACATCGACCGGCGCGCCGGCGAACGTGCCGTCGCGTTCCAGCGCGGCCATCTGTTCGCCAGTCAGCACCTTATAGGCAGTCATCGGCTTGCTCATTGTCCATCCTCCGGGCCGGCGGCGGCGTCATCGCCGATTGTTGCGCCGGTATCGGGAGCGGTTTCCGGGCCGGAGAGTTCCGCGGCCACCGCTTCCTCGGCGGCATTCTCGGGCTCGGGCTCTTCGTCGATGCGCGCGCAGCCCACGACATGCTCGTCATCCGCCACGTTGAACAGGCGAACGCCGGCCGAGCCGCGGCCGATAACGCGCAGGCTCGCGAGAGGCATGCGGATCATCTTGGCCTGATCGGTGACGAGCATGAGCTGGTCGTTCTTGCTTGCGGGGAAGCTGGCGACGACCGGGCCGTTGCGGCCGATGTTGTCGATGTTGGTGATTCCCTGCCCACCGCGACCGGTGCGGCGATATTCGAACGCCGAGGACAATTTGCCATAGCCGTTGGCGCAGACGGTGAGGATGAACTGTTCGCGCGCGCGCAGATGCTCGAACCGATCCATCGGGATTTGCGGTTCGCCTTCGCGCTCGGTCGCCTTCCAGGGGGCGAAGCGGAGATATTCCTCGCGCTCCTCCTGTGTCGCGCCGGTGCGGTGCAGGATCGAGAGCGAGATCACCTCGTCGCCGGACGCGAGACGCATGCCGCGCACGCCGGTGGAGTTGCGGCTCTGGAACTCGCGCACGTCATCGCCCGGGAAGCGGATCGCCTTGCCCTGGCGGGTGGCGAGCAGCACGTCGTCATTCTCCTCGAGCAGCGCGACGCCGATCAGGCGATCATCGGCATCGTCGCCCTCGAACTTCATGGCAATCTTGCCGTTCGAGGGGACGTTGGTGAAGGCATCCATCGCGTTGCGACGCACGCTGCCGCGCGCGGTTGCGAACATGACGTGGAGCTTGCCCCATTCCGCCTCGTCCTCCGGCAGCGGCAGGACGGTGGAGATCGTCTCGCCCGGCTGGAGGGGGAGGAGGTTGATCATCGGGCGCCCGCGGGTGTTCGCGCTGCCTTCGGGCAGGCGCCACACCTTCATGCGATAGACGCGGCCCAACGTGGAGAAGAACAGCACGGGCGTGTGCGTCGAGGTGACGAACAGGCTGGTGACGGCATCCTCGTCCTTGGTCGCCATGCCGCTGCGGCCCTTGCCGCCGCGCGCCTGGGCGCGGAACGCCTCCAGCGGCGTGCGCTTGATATAGCCCTGCATGGTCACGGTGACGACCATGTCCTCGCGCTCGATCAGATCCTCGTCGTCGATCCCGTCGGCGGCGGCGGCGATCTCGGTCCGGCGCGGCGTGGCGAAGAGGGTGCGAATCTCGGTGAATTCCTCCCGCATCACCGCATAGAGCTTCACCCGGTCGGCGAGGATGGCGAGCAGCTCGGCAATCGAATCCGCCAGCGTCTTCAGCTCATCGCCGATCTCGTCGCGGCCCAGCGCGGTGAGGCGGTGGAGGCGCAGGTCGAGGATCGCGCGGACCTGGATTTCGGTGAGGCGATAGGTGTCGCCGGTGATCTCGGTCTCGACCGCCTCGACCAGCTTAATGTAGCCGGCGATCTCCGCGATCGGCCATTCGCGCGCCATGAGCGCGGCGCGCGCCTCGGCCGGCGAGGCGGAGCCGCGGATGATGCGGACGACCTCATCGAGGTTGGTGACCGCAATGACGAGGCCCAGCAAGATGTGCGCCCGGTCGCGCGCCTTCGCCAGCTCGAATTTCGAGCGGCGCGTGATCACCTGCTCGCGGAACTGGACAAAGGCGGCGATAATGTCGCGCAGGCCCAGCATTTCCGGGCGGCCGCCGCGGATCGCCAGCATGTTGGCGGGGAAGCTGCCCTGCGCGGGCGTGTGGCGCCACAGCTGGTTCAGCACCACTTCGGGCGTCGCATCGCGCTTCAGCTCGATGACGACGCGCACGCCTTCACGGTTCGATTCGTCGCGGACGTCGCCGATGCCCTCGATCCGCTTGTCCTTGGCGGCCTCGGCAATCTTCTCGACCAGCGCATTCTTGCCCTGCTGGTACGGAATTTCCGTGAGGACGATCGAGCGACGGTCGCCGCGGCCTTCCTCGATCTTGTAGCGCGAGCGGACGATGATCGAGCCACGGCCGGTCTCGTAGGCGCTGCGCGCGCCGGCACGGCCGAGGATGACGGCGCCGGTCGGAAAGTCCGGACCCGGCACGATCTCCATCAGCTCCTCGGTGGTGAGCGGCTCGCCGCCGTTCACCGCGCGGTCGAGGTACGCGAGGCAGGCGTCGATCACCTCGCCAAGGTTGTGCGGCGGGATGTTGGTCGCCATGCCGACCGCGATGCCGCCGGCGCCGTTGACGAGCAGGTTGGGGAAGCGCGCCGGGAGAACCGAGGGCTCGCTTTCCGAGCCGTCATAGTTCGGCTGGAAATCGACCGTGTCCTTGTCGAGATCGTCGAGCAGGTAATCGGCGACGCGGGCGAGGCGCGCCTCGGTGTAACGCATCGCGGCGGGCGGATCGGGATCCATCGAGCCGAAGTTGCCCTGGCCGTCGATCAGCGGCGCGCGCATCGACCAATCCTGCGTCATGCGCGCCAAGGCGTCATAGATCGCGGTATCGCCGTGGGGGTGATATTTACCGATCACGTCACCGACGATGCGCGCCGACTTGCGATAGGGCCGGTTGTAGGTGAAACCGCTTTCGTTCGCCGAATAGAGGATGCGCCGGTGCACCGGCTTCAACCCGTCGCGAACGTCGGGGAGCGCGCGTGCCACGATCACGCTCATCGCGTAATCGAGATAGCTGGTCTTCATTTCCTCGACGATCGAGATCGGAGCAATGTCCGATGGGTCGGCGAGGACGGTCTCGTCGGTCAAAACGCTACTTTCACTGTGGGTTTCGTGATCGATCCGCTCTAGGAGGCTGCAACCCAAATGTCACGCGCGCGTGCTTGCGCGCGCGTGAGGGATTATGGCCTTCGGCAAGCGGCCTAGGGCGCGATTTCCAGGCCGTCCCAGCCGAACAGCTTTCCACTGTCCTGCGGCTTAAGTCCGTCGAGAACGTCGAGCAACTGAACGGCTGCGCGATCCGGCTTGAACAGATCGCGGCCCTGTTGCTGGAACGGCCGCGACAGCTTCGTATCGACGGTGCCGGGATGCAGCGCCACGACGATGCCGCGCTCGTTGCGGCGCTTGTCCTCCACCGCCAGGGTACGGACGAACTGGTTCAGCGCCGCCTTGCTCGCGCGATAGCCATACCAGCCCCCAAGCCGGTTGTCGGAAATGCTGCCCACGCGCGCGGAGAGCACGGCGAAGATCGAGCGCCCAGTGCGCGGCATGATCGGCAGGAAGTGCTTCGCCACGAGCGCGGGGCCGATGGCATTCACCGCATATTGCCGCGCGAGCCATTCGGGATCGAGATCGCGCAGCGCCTTTTCCGGTCCGTGGTCGCCATCATGCAGCAGGCCGGTGGCCACCACGACGAGATCGGGCGTGCCGGCGGCTGCGGCCGCGCGCGCGATGGAGGATTCGTCCGTCACGTCGAGCTGAGGGCGCGCGAGGCGCTGCACCGCCGAGCCCTCTTCCGCCAGCGCATCCGCCAGCGCGCCACCAATTCCGCCCGAGGCGCCGATGATTACCGTTTTCATGAAAACGGGCTAGGCGCGCAGATGGTTACGTTCAATGTCCGTTCAGCGCCTTTCCTTGATGGAGCGGCGCGAGGGCACTAAGCGCGAGTTCAAGTGTTCACGCCCGAAGAGGAGAGCAGTTTCCATGAAGAGCATTTCCCGCGTTGCCTTCGCGGCCGCGTTGATGGCTGGCGCGGCAGGCATCGCCGTTTCGCCGCCGGCGATGGCCCAGAAGAACAAGGAAGAGCAGAAGGCGCCGTCCCTGAAGCTCAGCAAGGACGTGCAGAATGCCGCCGCCGGCGCCCAGAAGGCGATTGCGGCGAAGGATTTCGCTACCGCCTCCACCCAGCTGACCGCCGCGCAGGCAGCGGCCAAGACCGACGACGACCGCTACATCGTCGCCGCGCTTCAGCTGCAGGCGGAAGCAACCAAGCTGCAGGACGCGCGCGCGACCAACCAGCAGGTCAGCGACCAGGGCCTGAAGGCACCGCTGGAAGCGCTGATCGCCAATCCCAAGACCCCTGCGGTCGACGTGGCGAAGTATAATTACCAGCTTGGCGTGATGGCGGCGAACGCCAAGGACAGCGCCGGCGCGATCAACTATTTCCAGCGCGCGCAGCAGCTTGGCTATAACGATCCGAACCTGCCGCTGCAGATGGTCAAGCTGAAGATGGACTCGGGCGACGTCGCTGGCGGCACGGCCGAGCTGGAGAAGGCGATCGACGCGCAGGTCGCGGCCGGCCAGAAGCCGAGCGAAGACCTGTACAAGTACGCCATCGCGCAGACCAACAAGAAGCGCATGGGCCCGCAGACCGCCAACTGGATCAAGAAGTGGCTGGTCGCTTATCCGACGGCGCAGAACTGGCGCGATGGCCTCGTCACCTATGGCATGACGCAGCAGAGCGCCGTGACGCTGGACAAGAGCCAGAAGGTCGACGTGTATCGCCTGATGCGCGCCAGCAAGTCGCTGGCCGATCAGTACGACTATGAAGCCTATGCGCAGTGGACCCACGACCTTGGCCTTCCGCACGAGACCAAGACGGTGCTGGAAGAGGGCAAGGCGGCCGGCAAGATCCCGGCCAGCAGCCAGTCGGCCAACGACCTGATGCGCCTCGCCACGCAGGGCATCGCCAGCGAAGGCTCGCTCGCCCCGGTGGAAGCCAAGGCGAAGGCCGGCGCCAATGGCCGCATCGCGCTCAACACGGGCGATGCGTATCTCGGCATGGGCAATTGGGCCAAGGCGATCGAGATGTATCGCGTGGCGCTGCAGAAGGGCGGCGTGGACGCCGACATCGTCAACACGCACCTGGGCATCGCGCTGGCGCGGTCGGGCGACAAGGCAGCGGCAAAGACCGCCTTTGCCGAGGTGAAGGCCGCGCCGCGATCCGAGATCGCATCCTTCTGGACGCTGTATCTCGACAATCCGCCGGCGGCCTGAGCGATCAGCCAATGGTGAAAGGGGAGGGGCGGCTTCGGCTGCCCCTTTTCTTTGAGCCGGGCCGGAACAGGCTTTCCAGCGCGAGTTACCGTTCAACGATGTTGATCGTCGGAGGCGCGCGGTCTGGCGCGCGCCTCCACGAGAATGCGCGCCAGCCAGGACAGTGGCGTCATGACCGCCCTAACCGGGGGGCGGTAGGAAGCTGGTTAGGTGAGCGCCTAGTCGTTGGCGACGACGATCGGCACGCCGGGCGCGGATTTGGCAGTGCGGATCGTCAGCGACGATTTCACGCTGGCGACATTCGGTGCGGCGGTCAGATGCGTGGTGAGAATGCGCTGGAATGATTCGAGATCGGACGCCACGATCTTCAGGATGAAGTCGATCTCGCCGTTCAGCATGTGGCATTCCCGAACCTCCGGTATCTCCGCCACGTGGCGCTCGAAGGCGGCAAGATCGTGTTCGGCCTGGCTGCGCAGGCTGACCATGGCGAAGACGGTGATGGGGAAGCCCAGCATCGCCGGCTCGCAATCCGCGTGATAGCCGCGGATCACGCCAGCCTGTTCCAGCGACCGGACCCGGCGCAGACAGGGCGGCGCTGTCAGCCCGACCCGTTCCGCCAGATCGACGTTGGTCATCCGGCCATCTTCCTGCAAGAGGGCGAGGATCTGTCGATCGATCCGGTCAAGCACAGAAAACCCCGGCTGCGCGCAGCAATTCATTCACGAACATGGCCGCACCTATAGGATAGTTGCGCGGCAACGCAATTGTCTGAATGCCACCTTGGTGACGATTCATTTGTTTTCCCGGGTGTATGGGTCGGCTACCAGCGATGCCGGCAAGCGGTCTGATCGCAGCAGAGAATAGGGCAGTAGGTGCGGTTCGACGATAGCCTCAAGACGGTGCTGGCCGCGGACGCGACGACTGCCTTTGGCGCGCAGGCGACCTTTCGGCAGCTCGCGGACCTGATCGCACGCGGGCGCGTGGCAGCGGATGAGGAAACGCTTGGCCGATTGCGCCTGCTGCGCGATCAGGTGCCGGTGAACGTACGCGCCGCCGTGGCGCGCAGCCTTGCCCTGGGACAGCCGCCCGAAGCGCTGATCGCTTTGTTTGCCGAGGACGAGCCGGGCGTTGCGTCTGCCGCGCTGCGCGCCGCGCGCTTGTCATCGGCGCAATGGATTTCGCTGATCCCGCAACTGGGGCCGAGCGGCCGTGCCGCGCTTCGGCGGCGGGAGGATCTGGGCACCGACGTGGAGCGCGCGCTGGCGAGCTTCGGCTCCACCGACTTCACTTTGGCCTATACGCCCGCGCCTTCGGCGATTCCGGTAGTGGACGAGGCCCGGGATGCTGCCGATCCGGCGCCGGCGGCTCCGGGGCTGGAAGACGCAGCGGACCCGGTGGAACTCTCTGCGGCCGATCGGCAACTCACTGGCACGGGCGGGTTCGACATTGCCGAGCTGGTCGACCGGATCGCGAACTTCCAGCAGCAGCGTGCCGTGCCGGCGCCCGTTACTGCCGCGCCCGCGCCCAACCACTTTCGTTTCCAGACCGATGCGGACGGGACGATCCGCTGGACCGATGGCGCGCCGCGAGGAGCGCTGATCGGCTTGCGGCTGGTGTCGAACGAGGCCGGGGAAGGCGCCCAGGTTGATGGCATCGTGCTTGGCGCGTTTCGAGGGCGCACCGGCTTCACCGATGCCCGGCTGGTGCTGGACGGGGGAGAGCGCATTGCCGGCGAATGGCGCATTTCCGGCGTGCCGCTATTCGACCCTGCGGGTGGCCAGTTCATCGGCTATCAGGGCGCGGCGCACCGGCCGCGTATCGATCAGACCGCCGCACCGGTCGCCGACCGCGGCAACGCGGAGGGGCTGCGACGGCTGGTGCACGAACTGCGCACGCCGACCAACGCGATCGCCGGCTTTTCCGAACTGATCGAGACGCAGCTGCTAGGGCCGGTGGCGCCTCCGTATCGCGAGCGGGCCGCGGCGATACGTGTGCTCGCCGCGGATCTGGTGGCGGCAATCGAGGATCTCGACCTCGCCGCGCGGATCGAGGGCCACGCGCTTGAGCTGCGGCCCGACGTGGTGGATCTGGGCCGCCTGCTCCAGCGCATCACCGCCGACGTTCAGGCCTTGGCGGCCTTGCGCGACTGCACGGTGGATCTGGCGCCGATCGATGGAACGCCTGCGCTCGCCTGCGACGAGCGCGCGACCGAGCGCCTGCTTGGCCGGTTGATCGCCACCCTGGTGTCGGCGGCGCAGGGCGGGGAAGTGATCGCCGTGTCCGTTTCGTGGAACGGACTGGCGGAGGCATCGGTCAGCATGACCTACCCACAGGCGCTCGCCAGCCTTCCTGCGGATCGCCTGCTGAACCTGGACGTGGAGGGCGAAAGCCAAATGCCCGGCGCACCGCTGCTCGGCACCGGCTTTGCGCTTCGCCTGTCGTTCAGTCTTGCCTCGCAACTGGGCGGCCGGCTGACGCTGGCGCCCGATCACGTGACCGTCACGCTTCCCGCCGCCATTGGGGCGATGGGGCAAGCGATCGCAAACTGACCATGCGGGTGGGCGGCGCGGCGGGCTGGCGCATGCCGCCGCCCGCGCCTGACCAGCAGATCCGCTGGCCGGCCACGTTCGGCAAGCGGTTCATCGTCTTTGTCGATACTGAAGAAGAATTTGACTGGGGCGCTCCCTTCTCGCGCGAGGGGCGATCGGTCCAGGCGATCGCCGCCTTGCCCGATATGCACCGGCGCTTCGGCAGCCGCGGCGTCTATCCCTGCTATCTGTGCGACCATCCTGTCGCGGCGGATGCATGCGCGGCAGAGATCCTGCGAACCCTGATCGCGGATGGCCGTTCGGCCATTGGTGCGCAGCTGCACCCATGGGTCAACCCGCCGCATGACGAGAAGATCAGCGCGCGTCTCTCCTTTGCCGGCAATCTGCCACCCGCACTCGAGTCCGCGAAGCTGGATGTGCTAACCCGCACGATCGTAGAGGCATTCGGCCAAGCGCCGCTGGCATTCCGCGCCGGGCGCTATGGCCTGGGTCCACACACGCTCGAATTGCTGGCGAGCAGGGGATTCCGGCTCGATACCTCCGTGCGATCCCATCATGATTACAGCGCGCAAGGCGGGCCAGACTTCTCCGCGATCGGCCCCGGTGCGTTCCGCTGCGCGACGAGCAAGCCGTTGATCGAACTGCCGCTGACCACGGTCTATACGGGAGCGCTCCGCGCGGCCGGGCGCCGCTGGCAGCGGGTTGCTGACCACGTACCGCGCGGCCCCGGCCTGCTGGCGAGGACGCGGCTGCTCTCCCGCGTGCCGCTTACGCCCGAAGGTGTATCGATCGGGGAGGCCTGCGCCGCGGTGCGCATGGCGGCGCGCGACGATCTGCGCCTGCTCACCTTATCCTTCCATTCGCCAAGCCTGGTGCCCGGACACACGCCCTACGTTCGAGACGCGAACGACCTGTCGCGGTTTTGGACATGGTGGGAGGTGATGTTCGAGGAGCTCGATCGCCTGGGCTATGCGCCGGCGACGCTGGCCGAGGTGCTGCAGGCGGCAGGGTGAGGTCCGCGACGAGCGGTTGCGGCAGAACCGGCGCCGAAAGGTCGGGGAGACAGGATTCCAGACCTATTAACACCGCCCGCTAAGTCGTTGATTCTGCGTCGCCGTACAACCCGTCTGTCCGCGTGTTGCACAGTGAGGGGTACAGGCAGGGGTACAAGTAAGCAAGTGCTGCTGGATCGCTCGGCGATGGGTTGATTGCCGAACCTGCGGCATCGAAGACTGATTCTCCGACGCTCAGCAGAGCCTTGGCGGTCCCAACTTCAGGCATGCGTTCCAGGAGACGATCGTTGAGATTGTCCGTCGTCGCCTGTCTCGCTGCCATCCTGATCGGTTTCATTCGTCGGGCAGCTTAGCGCAGACCCCGCCTGATCCGGAGACTGCGCGCGCGGAGCGGAACAAACGCTATCAACGGTTGAGTTATCGGCGGCGAGTCATATAAGCGCGCGCTCTGATGGGGCGTCGCCAAGCGGTAAGGCACCGGTTTTTGGTACCGGCATTCGCAGATTCGAATCCTGCCGCCCCAGCCATCTATCGGCTTAGCTCCTCGCCAGACAGTGGCGTTGAAAAAGCATCGCTTCTGGTTGTGACGCGCTACGTGTCGCATCGACTGGACCAGGCGCCGTTGTTGCTGCGCATCCGTGATCTGGCGGCGACGCGAACGCGGTGCCAGCGATCTTCCAGGCTAACACAGCGTCAAGTTGCTGGCTGCTAAATACGTGACTCACGTTCTAGACGGGCGAATAAAATCCAATTTTCAAGTGGTTGGTACTTTCAGTAAGCAAGGCAAAAAGCGCAAGCCAAATGCCAAGTTTGTAATGCATTCACAAAGGTTGCGGATCGCTAATCAAGCGCTCAGATAATTTTCGCGTAAAGCGCGGATACTCGTTCGAGATAATGGTCTGGGCCAAAACCCTCGCGAACCATTTCGCTGCCCAAGTGACCCATTTCGTCGCGATCGGCTGAAGGCGTGTTTACAATGCGACGCATCAGCGCGGCAAGTGCTTCGACGTCGCCTGATGGGAAGGTCCAGCCGGTCTCGTCTTCGCGGATCAGTTCGGGAATGCCGCCGATCGCCGCACCCGCAACCGGGCGGCCCGCTTGATATGCCTCCATAACGCTCATCGGCGCATTCTCGTACCATTCGGAAGGCAGAACAACCGCCATCGCATCGTGCACCAGCGCCTCCAGTGCGGTGCCCGCCTGATAGCCCACGAACTCTACCGGCGCGGTGATCTCCGCCGCTAGCGCGCGCAGCTCGTCGCCTGAGGGTCCGGTCCCCGCGACACGCACGGATACGCCCGAAAGTTTAGCTGCGCGGATCAGCGTGGCGATGCCTTTTTCCTCCGACAACCGACCAAAGTAGAGCAGCGGCCCCATGCCGCCACCCGCCGTCGGCTCGCCTTTCCTACGAGCGACAAAATTGGGGATGTAAGCGATCCGGTTCGGATCCCACCCCCACTCGGTAAGCTTGTCGCGATAAAATAGGCTGGGAGTGATGATGCGGTCAATCGTGCGGCTGTAATAGCCTAGCGCCTTGTGCACCGTTGATTCGAGCGTGATAAGGCCGGAGAGAGGCAACGAGCCTTTAAGGCAGCGGTGCAACGCTAGGTTCCATACCTTCCCGCCTTTGCACCGCTCGCACACCGATCCGTTGTTCAACATCTTGTAGGATGGGCAGGTTAACTTCAAGTCGTGTGCAGTGAGTACTGTCGGCACCGAACGTTCTTTCAGTGCCACTAGTATGGAGGGCGAGAGATGGTGATAGATGTTATGCAGGTGCGCAACATCGGGCCGGCGTAGATCAATCAACCCGCTGATCCGGTCACGCGCGCCGCGATTATAAATAATCGCGGCGGCGGCCTTTGCCTTGGCTAACTTGCCTTCCATATGTTCTAGATCGATTAGCTCGGCGAAATGTGTCTCGTCGGTGTCAGGCGGGTTCAGCGGATGCTTCATGCTGAACCAGTCAATATCCCAGCCGTGCGCGCCGAACATTGCGCCATGACCAAGGTACACCGCTTCAGCTCCCCCACGACGGTAATGGTAATTATTAACGTTCAGCAGGCGTGGCATCAGATCAACGCCGCTCGCGCAGGACGCGTGAGTATAGCGCTGCGGTGTCCGCCGCGACACCGTCCCACTGATAGCGCGCCAGCATCGCCGACCAGTCGACTGGCAGCGGCGGGTTGGCGAATGCCTGGGTCAGTCCCTTCGCGAGGGCCGCCACGTCGCCCACAGGCAGAATGGTGTTTTTTGGCAAACCCATTGCGTGGTAGACTGGCAGATCGCTCACCAGCACCGGCCGACGCAAGGCCATCGCCTCCAACAGTACAATCGGCAGCCCCTCGTGCGCCGAGGGCAACACAAACAGGCCGGCATTACCGAATAGTTCGGCCAATGGCGGGCCGTTCAGATGCCCGGTCATCACGATCGCGGGATTGGCTGCCACGCGAGCGCGGAGTGTGCGAACATAGGCGTTCTCGTGATCCGCGCCGCCCACTAGCACTAGCTTCACGTTCGGCAGCGCCGCTTTCTCAAAGGCGTCTATCAGGTCAAGCTGACGCTTCTCGGGTACTTGCCGCGCCACGTTCAGCGCGTAACGGCCTGCCTCTAGGCCGTAACCAGCCAGCGTTGCTCCGGCGGGGACCGCAGCTAGGGTTGTTACACCGTTGGGAATAAAGGCCACCTCTCGACCGTAGCGGGCTCGCAACGCATCGGCATCGACCGGAGAGATGGAGATGCAGGCATGCGCCCGGCATACCGCGTCGCGCTCCCCACGCTTAAGTATGAAGCGCCCTATCGTTCCCCACTTCTCCCGCTCGTAATCGTCGCCATGATGGGTGGAGACAACCGTCAAACCGAGAAGACGGGCCAGCGGCGTCACCACATTTGGGCCAATACCGTGAATATGTAGCAGGCGTGGCCGACGGATCGCCGCGTACAACACTCCTAAGACCGAATGGATCAGCGCCTCCAGCGCGGGGTGACGTAGTGTCGGCAACCAGTGGACGGGCGGCAGACCGACATCGTGCGCCCTGCCGCTGCGCCGGTACGGCGCACGGCCAATCACCGCCATCTGCCCGCGATCGAACGGCAAGTGGCGTATAAGTTCGGAAACGTGTGTTTCCACCCCGCCTTGGATCCCGCCGATCCCACGCAGCCCCAAGAACATAACCAGCGGTCGCTTGCCCATCGAACCCATTACACTCCACCCCGCCAGAGTCTCTATAGGAGCCAATCCATCATTTAAAGGGAGGGCTGAGAATTATCAGGGGCATCGCCAGGCGACGAAGTTGTCGATTGTGTAGGCGCGGTATACGCAAGCCCGAATTGGGACCGGACGGTCAGCAGCCAAGGATTTGCTGTGACAGCACAGGTGCAGGTTTCCGTAAGGCAGCCGAGATACGGTCGGGGTGGGCCAAAGCTAGCAACGCTGCTAGAAACGATGCTCTTCGTACAGGTTCCGCTGGCCGGGTTCATCGGCTTTGGCCCTTTCCTTTACAGCGACCGGCTAGGGCAGGAGACGCCAGCAGCCGCCCTCCTTTATCCTGTGCGTTCGCTCGTGACGGCGAGCATCTTAGCGTTAGCGCTGCTGTTCGGTGCGAGACCACCACGCACCGGCCGTGCGGCGGTATTGCTGGTCTATGTACTCTATCTCGTCGCCACTACGCTGTGGACCGTGGATCGCGCGGTCACTGCACGCGCGGCGATCGACATGGCGGCCGTCTGCACGTCTCTGGCCGTGCTGTGTAACGGATTGTCTGCTAGCCGTATCGTCAACGTGCTGCTCAATGTGCTGGCGGCAGCGCTCGTTGCCTCAGCACTGCTGGCGATTGGCATGCCGTCGATCGGCGTGATGAGCACGTACGACAGCTGGTCGCAGGATCAGGCGGGCGCGTGGCGGGGACTGTTCGTGGAGAAGAACGGCCTTGGTGGCACCGCCGCGATCGGTCTTATGGTGATGGTTCGATCCTGGCCGCTGTGGACAATGCCCTCAATCATTAAGGCAGGTGGAATTGCAGCTGCGCTCTCCTGCCTCGTCCTAGCGCGATCCGCCAACGCCTGGGTTGGATTGATGGCGATGGGGGTGGCAGCGATATTGTTCGCGGGTACGCCTTCGCGCATTCGCGCAGCCCTAACCTGGATAACGCTGGCGGCGATCGTCACCGTAATGGCGACGAGCTCGGTCGTGCTAACGGCGCTCGACTTTTTGGGGCGGGATACTAAGTTAAACGGCCGCACCCCGATCTGGGGAACCGCACTTGATTTGTGGCAAGGCGCGTGGCTGACGGGGCACGGCTATGTGGCAGGTACTAGCCAGATTCTTCAACCGCTTCTAATTAGAACGCACGGTGTGGCTGCCCGCCATGCGCACAGCGGCTATATTGAGGCATTGGTGGAAACGGGCATAATTGGCTTGCTGCTGTTCGCGCTTTTGCTTGTTGCGTGCTTATGGCGCGCATCGATCCAACCTTGGACGAGTACTCCGCGCGACCGACGGGCGACCGCCAGCCTCTTCATGATCCTGCTTGGATCAGTGGTGATGGCCGGTGGCGACGTGAGCGCTACCCGCCTTGTTGGCGGTTGGGGCGCCATCACATGGGCGGCGCTTATCTGCACTGTCTGCTTGCCCAGCGCATCCATCTTTCTGCGCCAGAGGGCGCGCCGCTGGACACCTCAGCCGAACGAGATGGCGGATACTAGTTCTCCGGGAGAACAGCTAGCGCTGCGGATACACGACGCATGATCGGTCGCCTGATCCGCATCGTGCTTGGCCACGAGCGCTATGGTCGGCGGCTCGGCGTAAGGATCGGCGACGGCTGTCGCATCCTTTCCTCCAACTTCGGCAGCGAACCTTTTCTGGTCGAAATAGGCGATCGTGTAACGATTTCGCTCGACGTCCTCTTCCTGACGCATGACGGCGCTGCCTGGCTGGTGCGCGATAACCGAGGACGCCGCTACATCTATCGTCGCGTCACGGTGGGCGATGACTCCTTTATTGGTGCCCGCGCAATCCTTATGCCGGGCGTTTCAATTGGCCGGAACTGCGTGGTAGGCGCCGGAGCGGTTGTAACTAGATCGGTGCCAGACGGAGCAATTGTGGCGGGTAACCCCGCGCGCATAATTGGTCGGTTTAACGACTATCGCGAAAAAGTGCTTACCGGCTATCCGGCCGAAGCGGAATTGACCGGGATCGCCAAGTTCCGGCAGAAAGTAATGGCGGCACTTCAGCCGGATATGCACTCGCCCTTGATCTAGTCACTACCCAATTGCCTCGCCGACGGAGTCGCCCATTGAAGCTGCTGTTTATCGATTTCACCATCCAGCACCTGTTCGACGACGCTGATTTTCCGGTTGGTGGCTGGGCAGTGGAGTTGCGCGCTTGGTTAGCTGGCTTTCGCGCGATCGGCGTGCAGACCGCAATCTTGACGACGGAGACCGCTTCCGCTGCGAGCGAGAGGAGCGGTGAGGCGACGCTGCTACGCGTCTACGCGCCGCGCGGGGCGTTGCCGGGTGGCACTTATCTGTTCAAGTTTCTTCCGCGCATGTTCCTCGCCGGAGCACGCTTCCGCCCGGACGTGCTGGTGCAGGCGGTGGCTGGCGTGAACACGGGGCTTATGTGGTTGCTCTCACGCCTGCTACGCCGCCCCTTTGTTTATCGCTGCGCCAACGATATCGATTTGGATGATCGGGTGCGCACCCGTCTTGGTCGGGGCCAAGCTTTTTTCTTCGGGCTTGGCCTGTCACGCGCCGACGCTATCGTGGCGCAAAACGGTACACAGCTGGCGGGCGTACAAAGGCGTTTTCCAAACAAGCCGGCGCTTGTACTGCACAACCCCTTTCAACCGCGCACCAACTTGATCGCGTCCCGGGCGTCGCGGGGCTATGTGGCATGGCTCGGCGTATTTCAGCCGCAGAAGAACCTGCCGCTGTTGGCGGAGATCGCGGCAGCCCTGCCTGATGTGTCGTTCCATATTGGCGGGAAGCCGGAGGAGAGGATGCGGGACGCCGAGACACTGTCAGCGCTAGATCGGCTGAAGACGCTGCCCAATGTCACATTACGTGGATACCTGCGCCGCACAGAAGTGCCGGACTTTTTGGGGCAGGCGCTGCTGCTGCTCAGCACATCTCATTACGAGGGGTTCTCAAACACCTTCCTAGAGGCATGGGGCGCCGGCACGCCGACAGTTGTTCCGGCGCGCGTTGATCCCGACGGGCTTATCGCGGCACACGGTTTGGGCGAAGCGGCGGACGACAACGCCCTGCTAGTCTCTGCCATCCGCCGGATTGTTGATTTGCCGGCGGAACGCTACGCCGCGTTGTCTGAAACGTGTCATCGACATGTGTTGACCGCGCACGACCCCCGAATATTATCTGAACTCTTCATTCAATTTCTTGCATCTGAAGGTTTGGTTCGCGCATGAATGTTCTTCATATCGTCGAGACTCTGAAGTCGGGCGGTAAGGAGCGGCAGCTGCTAGAGCTAGTGCGAGGAAGTCTACGGACCGGGGTGGACGCGCACGTCCTTGTCTTGTCGAATGACGTCCAATATGATGTGACCGACATCGCAGATCGCGTGCACCGCTTGCCCCGTCGCTCACGATGGGATGTAGGTTTGATCCTGCGCACGCGCAATTTCGTGAAAATGATGCGACCGGATGTGCTGCACAGCTGGGGCACTATGTGCTCGCTTTATGCTGTGCCCGCCTCGGACTTTGGCCGGCTACCATTGGTATGTGGCCATATCCGCGATGCGCCCTCGCGCCTCTCGTCGTTTGACAAACGCTTTTGGCACGGAAAGATAGCTGAGCGTTTCGCCGCCGCTACCGTCGCCAACTCCAAAGCTGGGCTGATCGCCTATCGTGCAACGGGTCCGAATGCGCATGTGATCTACAACGGCTTTGATGCCTCTCGCAATGCGCGGCAGGGCGATGCCGCTTTCAGAAAATCGCTGGGTATTGAGACGTTGCATGCTGTGGGCATGGTGGCGCGATTCGGCAGCCACAAGGATCATCCTACCTTCTTTGCTGCCGCGGAGCGCGTGCTGGCGGTGCGCGACGACGTGACGTTCGTTGCAGTCGGCGATGGGCCGACGCTTTTGGATTGGCAAGCGCGCTTCGCCCACAATCCCCGCATCCGCGTACTGGGCCGGCGCAGCGACGTAGAAACGATTATCTCCGTCCTGACCCTCGGCGTGCTAGCGACCGCGGTGGGCGACCACGGCGAGGGAATTTCCAACGCGCTTACTGAATTTCTATCCTACGGCAAACCCGTCATCGCCACTGACGATGGCGGCAATCGCGAGCTCGTAGGCGATCATCGCTGCGGCGTGCTCGTGCCCCCCGCCGATCCGCAAGCAATAGCCGTTGCGATAACCCGCCTTCTTGACGACGTCGGCTTACGCGACACACTGGGCCGTGCAGGTCAAACGGCAATTCGCGTGTCATTCAGCCGTGAGGCGATGGTCGGCCGGTACCGGGATCTGTATTGCTTAATCGCGCCCCGAGGTTAAGGCGCCGCTGCTGTAGACATGGTAAAACGGCGCCAATGCGGGGTAAGCTGCTTAAAGCGACCGATGCCCGCATCCTCATTATTAGTACCGACGTGGCCCGTCGTCGCAGATATGTTGGCCCAGTAGTCTACGCCAGCGCTGCCGGTAAAAAGCGCCTTTGTTCGGTTATCCTGACCCGCGGGATTATCGCGCTCTACTCGGGCCTCGAACTCGCTGTAAACGCCCGCCACGCCACCGGTCGGCAACGGCTGGCGCTGAGCCCAGAAAAAATGAAAGTTGCGACCATAGATTGGCACAAACGATAGACCGCCGCCCGGCTCGGCGCGCTGGTCGCCCCTTACGCTTGTGTCGTCGCGAAAATCCTCCCAGAAGAAGGCACCTTTGATCGCGTCCGTCGCCTTTACTCGGCACCATTTGCCGTTCACTTTAGGGCGAACGTATAGACGTAGGTTGCGGATGGCGATGCGGATGTTGCGTACGAGGGGCGCTCCTTGACCCACGTATATCTGCCCCCAGGGTATCACGGCCGTCCAGCCGGCACGCGGATGGTTTCCCCGACCTAAGCGGGGGTGCAAAGCCCAGCGCATGGGCTTGCCGTTGCGCTGAAGAGCGCCGTTAGGAATCAACTCCGACGTGCCAGCCATGTCGCGACTGGATGGCGGCTTGGTGCCGCTCTTGCCCACTGCGCCGCAGATTGATGCGCGAAAAGCGGGTGGATCGTTTGATAGCGCGGGCGCCGGGAGCGCAAGTGCGACGGCAGCAGCGCTAAGCTTGGGAGCGGTCCAGATCATCCAGCAGCCCTTTCGCGATATGCGTCCAGTCCAGCGCGGTTGCGGCATCGGCTTTTGCGCCCGTCGCTAGCCGCGCCACCAGTGCCGGATCGCGCAGCAGAGACAGCATTGCCTCTGCCAGTGCCGTGGCGTCGCCGGGCGGCACCAGCAAGCCGTTATGCTCCGGACGCACAACGTCGCCCAGCCCGCCTACATCGCTCGCTACCGCCGGACGGCCATTACCGAAGGTGGACGCTAGCACCCCGCTCTGCGTGGCGTCTACATAGGGTGCGACGACGAAGCTAGCGCGAGCCAGCTGGTCTTCCAACTCTTCTGGCGCGAGATAACGATCGATAGCCTCCACCATTGGCAACGCCGCGATGCGATCTGCCAGCCTTGCCTGCTCCGGCCCGCGTCCGGCAACGATCAGGCGAAAGCCCGCGCCTTGCGCCGCCATTTGCTCCGCCGCGTCCAGTAGCACCTCGACGCCTTTGTATGCTTCCATTCGGCCGAACATCAGAATGCGGCCAGGCTCGGGCGACGGGCGCCGTTCGGCTGTAGGCAGCATCAGCACGCCGTGATGCATGGCAATAATACGTGCGCGATCAAAGCCAAGAGCCACCATGCGGGCGACGCAAGAATTGCCATGCACTACAAGCGCTGAGGCATGCTCCCGAAGCCAACGACGGAAGGGGCCGTGCAGTCGGTACGCCTCACTGTCTGCACCACTGTGCGGTTCAGGATCGTGGACGATTAGCACGGTGCGGGCGATCCGCCCCGCCAACCACATTAGCGGCTTCAAAAATGGGCGAACCCCTTCCTGAAAAATAATCACATCTGGGCGGAACGCCAATAGTTGGTATGCGATCAGCGGCGTTGCAAACCAATGCTCGTGTCGCCGGTCCATTGGCAGCGCTCTAACGCGCGCTTCACTTGCGATCAGACGATCGATATGCTTCGCGCGATCATGACTGTTGAGTAGCAGCAGTACTTCTACGTGTGCCGCCAGTCCGGCGGCCAGTCGCTCGCTATATTCGGCGAAATGGGGAGCGACGATTGCGACGCGCTGGGTCGTCACGTCGACGTACTCGGTCGGGCGATGAAGCGCTGCCCTTTCACCAGCGTCGTCATAATTCCGCTATAGGCAGCAGCATAAACAACGCAGCCGATCAGCAACTGGCCAAAATTTGGTTTTATAGGCACGACGGCTAAATTCGCGACATTGCCCAGCGCGAGTGCAAGCACCGGGGGGACTAGGTCGAACGATCGGCCCAGTGTGATACCCAGCGATCGGTTAACTGCGATCAACCGCGCGACATTTCCACCCGCGAACACCAGCAGCACCGCCACTCCCGCCCCCACTACGCTATATGTTTGCGCTAGGCCGATACACATGAAAATCAACACTGCGGCGGAGATCGCCAGGATCCGCAACTCCGTCAGTGCTTTGCCACACATGGTAAGAGCATAGCCAGTCGGTGCTAGCGTTGCGCTGAGCAGGTAGCCAAGCGGGAGCAGGATTAGGATCGCACCGCGCGGCTGGTACTCCTCGCCGAACAGCACGTCCAAATGGGCCCCAAACGCGGCAATTCCGCCAAACACAAAGCTGCTGACAATGCTCGCCCAGCGGATATAATGATTCATGTCGCGCTGGATACCGATGGTGTCACCCGCCTGATGGTATCGAGCGATCGCGGGCCCCAGCGTTTGGCTAAGGGAGAGCGCCGCCACCGGCACTAACTGGGAAATGTTAGAGACAACCGCATATTCGCCTACTGCCCACGTGGGTACAATTGCCGCCACGATGATCAAATCCGCCGATCGCATAACGTTGTAGACGAATAGGTTGAGCGCCATCCCCGGCGCGCCTAGGAACAGCCCCCAGCTTTCGCGCCAGTTCGGCACAGATGTACTCGCAGGCGCATGGGTCGTCGCTAGCCGCGCCCTAATCGCCCGATAGCTGAGCGCCACGAGGGCAGCGAACGCATAAGCAATCGTCGTGCCCACCACTACGCCTATGACGCCATACCCCAGCCAGACCGCCAGAATGTTGAGCCCGGTACGTACGATGGGTTGGACATAATAGGTGATGAGCATGATAGGCACGATCCGCCCTTCCACCCGATACCAGGCAGTCAATAGCACTAGATCGGTCGCAAAGGGCACCGCCACCAGTGTCAGCGCAAAGGCTGCCTCGAATCCTTGGTAACTATAAACGTTCGAGTGAAGTAGAGGGCCGATGATGCCGCTACCGATCAACGTGCTTCCTACCCCCGTCAAAAGCGCTATTAGCCGGAAGCGCTGGAAATGTATCTTCTTAACCGAAGGATCGTGATCAAATGCAGGTAAAATTTTAAATATCGCAAGATCGAGCCCTAGCGGGGTAACAATCATAATGAGCTGCAGCAAGTTGCGCAGGACAGAGACTTGCCCATAGTCTTCCGGGCCTAACAGCTTAGCGACGTAGATGCCGCTAAGAAAGCCTAGCACCTGCTGCAGCAGCAGACCACCCGCAGTGATATAGCTGTTAATGCGTGCGCTGCTCATTGCCTCCGGCCTTACTGCCCGGTGTAGCCGCGATACCACTCCACGAAGGCGGGGATGCCCGCTTCGATTGCAGTAGAAGGCTCAAACCCTACGTCGCGTTGCAGGTCAGTCACGTCGGCGAACGTGCGCACCACGTCGCCCGGCTGCATCGGCTGATAGTCGCGCACCGCCTCGCGCCCGCAGGTCCGCTCGATCGTCTGAATCAGTGTTTCTAGTTTCTCCGCGCGGCTATTGCCGATGTTGTAGAGGTTGTGCGGGGAAATGCTGCCACCAGGTTTGATCAACCCGTCGTCTTTCGGCGGATTGACTAGCGTACCAACGATGCCAGTCACGATATCATCGATATAGGTGAAATCGCGCATCATCTCGCCCTGGTTGAAGATGCGGATCGGCTTGCCACTTAAGATGGCCTGCGTGAACAGCCACACCGCCATATCCGGTCGTCCCCATGGACCGTAGACAGTGAAGAAGCGCAGTCCCGTTTGTGGAATGCGGTAGAGGTGGGAATAGGTCTCGCTCATCAGTTCGTCAGACCGCTTAGTCGCGGCATAAAGCGAGACAGGGTGATCAGTGCGATCCTCAAGTTTGAACGGCACCGTCCTGTTGCCTCCGTAAACAGATGAAGACGAGGCGTAGACCATATGTCGTACAGAGCGATGGCGTGCCAGTTCAAGCATGTTTAGGTGGCCTGCCACATTGGCGCGGATGTAAGCCCGTGGGTTCTCCAGCGAGTAGCGCACGCCGGCCTGCGCAGCGAGATGGACGATGCCGTCGATCTCGATTGTCTTAAGAGCCGCATCCAATGCCGTATTGTCAGACAAGTCGAGGTTCAGCATTGAGAAAGCAGCAGCGTTCGGGTGCTCGCCGATCCACGCAGTGCGTGCGTGTTTCAGCATGATGTCATAATAGGGCTCATAATTATCTAGACCAATGACGGTATGATCGTGATCGAGCAGACGGCGGCAGACATGCGCCCCGATAAAGCCTGCAGCGCCGGTCACAAGTAAAATCATGTCATTAATCCACTTAGCATTATCGGCTACGCCTCCATGCCGCTTGCCCGATTGGTGAAGCCGCGTAAGAAGATTTCAAGGCAATGGCAACCGATCTTCTGCGCAGCAGCGGAGTCATGTTCGATGTGGTATCTTCAAGCGTCAGCGCTTCAAGCGTTATCCGATTGGTTTCTTCCACATCGATATCGCCGAGGTGCAGACTGCCGAAGGCAAGCTCTATCTGTTCGTTGGCATAGACCGCACCAGCAAGTTCGCGGTCACCCAGCTGGTCGACAAGGCGGACCGGCGAACAGCGTGGGAGTTCCTCGAACACCTGCTGAAAGCCGTGCCCTACCGGATACACACGATCCTGACCGATAATGGCATTCAGTTCGCCGAGCAGCCGCGCAACCGGAACACCGCCTGGTCGCGCCAGATGCGCTTCGACATGATCTGCGAGGCAAACGACATCGAACACCGGCTCACCAAGCCGAACCACCCGTGGACGAACGGTCAGGTCGAACGGATGAACCGCACCATCAAGGAGGCGACGGTCAAACGCTTCCACTACGAGAGCCACGACCAGCTCCGGACGCACCTCGCCGACTTCATGGCCGCCTACAACTTTGCCCGCCGGCTCAAGACGCTCAGCGGCCTCACACCCTACGAATACATGGCCAAGATCTGGACTTCAGAGCCAGACCGGTTCATCGTCGACCCGATCCACCAGATGCCGGGACTGAACACCTAGGGCCCAGACTCATCAAGAGCCAGAACGCCAGGGCTGTGGCGAGGGCAACGCCTGAGAGGAAGTTCGCGGGGCGCTTGTTGTAGCGGGTGGCGACGCGCCGGAATTTCTTGAGGCGGGAGAAGGCGTTCTCGATGAGGTGCCGGCCGGCGTACCGCTGCTTGTCGTATCTGATAATCCGTTTGCGGTTACGTCGGCCAGGGATGACCGGGACGGCACCGGGATCACGTACCAAGCGGCGCAAAAAGCTGCTGTTGCGCTCGACCTCGTTGTCAGGAGACGGCCAGTGACCGCGATTGCCGACGCCCTCGGCATCAGTCGCCAGCACCTGTCGACTATGCACAACCGACCGCCGCCCAGGCAGCGGGGGCGACCGCCACTGCCCGACGCCGAGCTGGTCGCCGACGTCCACGTGCTCGGCGCCGCTCTGCCGACCTATGGCTATCGGCGCATCCATGCCCTGCTGCGCCGCCAAGCTCAGCAGACTGGGCGCGCAGCAACCAAACCCAAGCGCGTCTACCGCGTAATGAAGGCTCATGGCCTGCTGCTCCAATCTCACAGCGGTTAGGGTGAGGAGCGGCGCCATGATGGCCGCGTTTCGGTCGACCGGCGCAAGACCCCGCTGGTTCTTCGACGCGCTCAAAGTCGGCTGCGACAATGGCGAGAAGGTGCGCGACGCCTTTGCGCTCGACTGCTGCGACCGGGACGCGATGGGGTACGTCGCCACTACTGGCGGCATCACTGCCGAGGACGTCCGCTACCTGATGGTCGCCACCGTCGAGCACCGCTTCGGACCCGTGAACCGCCTGTCCGAGCCGATCGAAGGCTCACCGACAACGGCAGTCCCTACTTCGCCGGCGATACCAGGGGCTTCGTGCGCGACATCGGCCTCGTCCCGCGCACCATCCCGGTCAGCAGCCCGCAGTCGAACGGCATGGCAGAGGCCTTCGTCCGCACGCTCAAGCGCGACTAAGTGCGCGTGAATTCAACGCCCGACGCACGTATCGTCATCGAGCAGCTGCCGACTTGGCTGACCCACTACAACGAGGTCCACCCTCATAAGGCGCTGGGCTACCGCTCACCCCGCGAGTACATCACGCAGACCCGCAAGGCCGTCAGGCATTTTAGGGGGGGACAACAGCGGCAACTATGTATGGAACGGCGGCATTTTTCTGTTTCGCGCCGACGTATTCCCTGACGCCTTGGCGCAACACGAGCCAGGATGTGAGGGTGCTGTTCAAGGCTTTGCGCGCGCAGACATAGCGGTGCTGTGGGTTGGGCTTGATAGCCAAGTCGATTATACAGCGTGACGAATATGCTTCGATGCTCGCTTTTCTCCACCAGGTCAGAGCGTAAGTTCGCGCTTGCTCAACCTGAATAATCGTTCCATCCTTTCGATCGTGAGCGCCGTCCTGTCCGCCCTTCGATCCAGTATCGCAACGCTGCTCGGCGTCGTGTTGGTGCTGTTCGAGCGCGCGATCGTCCGCTGCACTCACGCGCTGTCTCACGTGCGAACCGAGTTCGATATTCGCCGCCGCGCGCGGCCGATCGTGTCGTTCGATCGCCATCCGCCGGAGGCGTGGGCCGCTCCGTGATCCTGGTCGTGCATCGACCAGATCTGATCACGGGAGAATTATCATGGACAAGGACAGCGTGTCGCCCGCTGCGGGCGACGCCAGGGAACCGGCCTTCTATACGATGAAGGTCGCGCGCGAGTTCGGTGAGGAACTTGCGCGCCAGTACAAGGCCGCGTCGCCCATCCATCTCGTCAGCGCCTTCGTAGAGGGGCTGATGAACGATGGCGAGGTCGTCTCGATCAACCAGCTGCTGCGCAACGACAAGGTCACGGAGTGGCTGGGAAAAATTGGCGCAAGTGAGCGTCAGCTCCGGTCGGCGTTCAATGGCATCCGTAAGGCACGCCGCGCTGCGGCGGCAGTCGAAACCGGTGTCGTCGTGCCGCCGCGACGCCGCAAGCGGGGCGCTGAGCAGGTGACGGACGGCGCTTAGCCTTCGCTACAGGTGCGGGTGGCCATGTACGGTCGCGTGCGATGGCCGCCCGCACCAACAGGTCGAAACATAAGCCGCCGGGTTTGCGACGCTCCAGCGTCGCACCCGTGCAGGAAGCAGCAGAACGGAAAGAAGGAAGCAGGTAGCGAGGGCTGGCCAGCGAATACCGCGCCGCCCTGCGGGCGGTTTGGGCCGTCCTGCTCTGGCGCTGTCGCTTTGTCGCAGAACGGCATCGCAGGCCTACCTCGCCGGGGACATCCCGGACCCCTTCGTGCCGTTCGCCCGAGGAGGACGAAATGCCGGGACAACGTGGCAGCGAAACGCGCCAGCGTCAGCAGATGTACACCATCCGCTGGTCGCCCGAGGAAGCACAGCGGTTGGAGGAGATTGCCGCGGCATCGGGCTGCGACAAGGCCGACGTGCTGCGTCGCCTGATCGCCTACGATCACAGCCGGATCATACCGACGCGCGAACTGACCCGGCAGATCGCGGCCGTCGGCAACAACCTCAACCAGATTGCCCGTTCGATCCACGAACTCCGCGCCCGCGGTGACGATCCGGCTGCCTCGGGCACGTTGTCGCAGCTCCAGAAGGCCGAGGCCGACTTCCGTCATGCGCATGACGCGATCGTTGCGATCAGGAGCCAGATGGAGAACTGGCGATGATCCCGAAGGTCATGGCCGGAAGCGACTTCGCGGGGCTGAAACGCTACCTAGTAGAGGACCGCGCCCACGATGTGCTCGAACCATTGGGCGTGCCGCTCGACAGTCACATCGCGCAGATGGAGATGATCGCCAGGCTGAGCAGCCGCTGCAAAAAGCCGGTCAAGCACGTCACGTTCTCCGCCGCAATCGAAGACGGGAAGCTAACCAATGCCTTGTGGCTCCAGTTGGTCGACGAGGCGGAAGCGGAGTTCGGGATGACCGGTCACCACCGTGTCGTCGTTCGGCACCGTGACAAGCCGTACGATCACATTCACGTATTCTGGTGCGCTGTAAGCGCCAACACCGGGAATACGCCGAAGCTGCACTTCCGCGTCGCAGATGCGTCGTTTCCCGAACTCGGTCCGCGTGCATTGTCGGTCGACCAGATCGTTCAGATGGCGCCGGGTGAGTTCAAATCGAAATCATACGATGCCCACGCCCTGCTTCGATTGCAGCACCTCTGCCGCGACTTCGAAAAGCAGCATGGCTTGCGACAATTGGCGACGGCCGAAAATGCCCGTGCAGCGCGCGAGGCGGGCAAAAGGGACAAGGCGCCAGCGCCCGATCGTCAGCAGCAGCATCGTCTCGAACGGGTCGGAGACAGGTTGGCTGATCGCGCAGTGCAGGTTCGTGCCGCGCTTGACGCGCCCGATTGGAATCAGCGCGAGAGAAGCCTTGCGACCCTTGGCCTCGGCGTGCGTCCCGCTTTTGCACCATCGAAAAGCGGTCCGCGCCTGCGCGGCGTCGTCGTCCACGATCTCGCCAATGAGCAGAACGCCGTTGCTGCATCGGCGTTCGATACCGGAACGGTTAAATATGGCATGTCAGCGCTCGACAAGCGGCGCGATCCCGAAACGCCAGCGTTCGCGGACTGGTGGGAGCGCCGTACGGTGTCACCGACGCCAGCAGCGCATGAGCGCACCCGGCAGCAAATACGCTACGAAGAAGAGCGGGAGCATCACGCCGCCGAGGAAGCGCGAAAGGCGCGCGAACGCGCTGCCATCGAGCAGCGCTATAAGCTCGATGAGCGAGAGCTTCGCAGCCGGTTGATGGCGCGGCGTCGAGTGGAAGCGGAGCAGTTGGAGGCCGATCAGCGTCGCCCCTTCTACACTCGCTATGACGAAACCGTTCGTCGGCCGCAGCTCGACCTGTTGCATGATCGTCGTCGAATTGAGCTAGCCCTCTTGGCGCGCAAACGCATGCCGTCGTTCGCGACATGGAGGCGAAAGGTGCAGCGTCTGGTCGCCGCGATGCACGCCAACTGGGCTAAGATCGCGGACACTGTCGATGGTGCGACGACATCGTTGCAACGCGTACCGGGGTTGGCGATGATCCCGGCGCTGTCATCGGCCCGAGCGCTATCAACGATCAAAGTGAGGCCGACCGGGATCCGGCAGCTGCGCGACCTTGAGCGCGGGAATGATGGCGTTTCGCAGTCCTCAAGTGTCGCGATGGATCTAGCCGAGATTGGCGGCCCTCGCACGTCGGGTGCGCCTCGGCGGTTCGAGCAGAACGTGATCCTCGAGCACGGATCGTCAGCATCGCCACGCATCGACCTTCAGGAGCCGATCGACGGTTTTTATCCGCAGCTTATGCCCGACGGTGTCCGTTATGCACGTCGCCACGAACCGCCCGCGTTCGTCGAAAGAGGGCCGCGCATCTCGGTCAAGATTGACAGCGACGAGGCGCTTCGGGCGGCGCTCAAGCTGTCGCTGATGCGTACCGGTGGGCCAATTGTAGTGCGCGCCTCGCCGGAGGTGATGGAGCGTATCTACCGCATCGCCGATACGCTCGGCGTGCGCGATCGGCTGATGGACGGTGTGACGGATGCGCAAGCGGAGAAGCAGGTCGAAGCGGCCACGCGACCAGGCCCGACGCCGAGCTCTGCTGCGAGATCGCCGTCGAACACAGGGGATCGAACAAGCGCTCCCGCGGCGCGCCGCGGTGGAATTTATGCGCTCGCCGAGGGCGAGAGCAGGCGCGATGGCGTCGCGATCACGAAACCGAAAGGGCCGGGCACCGGCGCAACGCCGTTGGTGCGCGGCAAGAACGGACAGGAGCGCTGACCGCGACACGTGGCAAGCCTCGAATACGAGGACAAGGGAACGGCCGCGCCGGCCGTGAAGCGTTTGGAGTAAGCCTGCGGCTGTGCCGTAAAGGCGAAATGATCGTGCGCGGGGGCGGCGTGCAGCCCGCCGCCCCAGGCGCAGATGAAGGACCTCCCATGTTTATCGTAACCCGCGAGCACGAGCTCGCCCAGGCGCGCGTGCTCTCCGGCGCGGTCGCCCTCGCGGATTTGGCTGCTTGGACAATCGACAGATCGTCCTCGCTGCTTCTGCCGCCCGGATTTCGCAATTACCTCCATGTCACGCAGGCCGAGCTGTTGCTGGTCCCGTCGATCGAGCCGTCTTGCGGCGATCTGCGGCTGGTCGGGCGGGCCATGCGCGAAGCACGCTGTGATGCGCTTGTCGTCAAGGCGTCGACCGAAGGCACGCGGACGCTGTACTGCGCGGTGGGGCACTGGCGGCGCGACGGCAACCACTGGCATCACGGTCGCCGTTTGTGGCTGTCGCGCTACAACGAGCCGTGGTTGGTGGCCGATCCCGCCGAGGCCGAGGAAGTCGAGGTCTTCTACCGGCTGGATGGGGGACGGCTCCGCGCCAAGATCGAGCCGCCGACCTACAGCGACCATGGTTTCGCCGCGGGGCTGCTGCGAGGCGATGCCTATCTCGCCGCCGTGTGGGGGGAGCTGTGATGGGCGCTCCTCTTCCGTGGATCAGCCCGGCCGCCGTGGACACCATGCTCTATGACGATCCGCTCGGCTCCATGCCCGACTTCGGCCTTGCGCTGCTTCGTCCCAAGGCAAAGGGGAAGCGCAACGTCACCGCTGACCTGGCGCGGGCCAAGCTGCAACCTAGCCGGCCTGCTGACGCCGCATGGAGACCGGATGGCCTGTGGCCGATCACCTGCACGACCAGCCGGGTGGTGCCGGCGCCCGGCGTGGCGCTCGAGCCGGACGCGCTCGAGCAGATCTTCCACAGCTATGACGCGAAGATCAAGCCGCACCAGAAGCTGTTGGCGGTCGTACTGACGATGCGCTTCGCGCACGATTGGCAGGCAGCCGACATCCTGTCGCTGGTGGGTGCCTATGCGCTTCAGCACCTCGCGTTGGAGCGGCGGCTGACCAGCATGACCGTGGTGCACAGCCCGGGCGACGAGCTGTCGGCGCGGCGCCCGCATGCCCATTGCATCGTGCTCGCGCGGGTTCACCGGGCGTCGGGATGGGCGGAACTGCACCGGGATCTCACCGCCAAGGATGCGCAGGCCAGGTTCCAGCAGGAGTGGCAGGCATTTCACGACACCTGGGCGCCGCGCTTCCGCGAGCGCTGACGCGCACGGCGGGAGCCGCGTGACGGCTCCCGCCACCTGCCGGGGGCGAAGGGGAGGGTGGGTGAAGGTGTCCCCGATGGTGGGGACGAAAATGGAAGAAGCCCAATGACCAACGATCACAACGACATCATCCGCGCCCACGTCGTCGCCGTTTCCTCGATGTTGCTCGGCAGCCGCCGTCTGAAGCCGTCAGTGGCGATCCTCGCTGGCAGTGCGCTCGATCTATCGGCGCGTGTCCAGCTTGGCCAAATCGCCAAGCAGACGAACGTCGACATGCTGCACCTCGGGTTCGAGGAGACGGGCGACAGCGTCCGCATGACCGACCTTTCGATCATCGTCGCGCGGGGCAACATCTGCTGGTCGCAGGTCGATTGCCGCTTGTGGTTGCCGCGCACGGGGTCGCGCGCGGTGATCCTGCCGCAGCCGCATGTGCGCGGCAGCTTCCGTCTCGCGCCGGGCGAGATCATCCACGTGGACAAGAAGCCGGCCGATACGGACGAGGGGATCGCTCGGGCCGAAACGCGGCTCCGGCGCCTTGTGGAACGGGGGGTGGATGTCACCGGGCAGGTCGAGATCAACGAATTGGCGCTGGCCGCGTGAGCATAGGGGCGGCCGGCCTATGTCGGCCGCCTCAACTAGTCGGGCATTCCGCATTGATGCCAGAGGGAGCGTCAGCCCTCCGGTCGCCCGAGCCGACTCTTCTGTCTTGGCGCGCGCACGCCATGGCGGAGCCGGTCCTTCGGCCTGATCCGTATCGGCAGGTTCGCGCTTATGTGTTGCGTGAAGGGTGTGGTGAATTTCAGCGCGTCCAGCTTGATCGAGAGTTCCGCCTCTTCGTCGTAAGTGCGAGCCGTTTCCGTGTCGCCCTCATGGCCGAAGATGTCACAGCGCACACTGTCCTGAACCACACCCTTTAGCATCGACGTTGCAGTTCCACGGAAGCTGTGGACGTCCTTGTCCTTCCAAGCGCCACGCACCCGGCGGCGCGCCGATGTTCCTTCCGGGAACGCCCATGTTCGCCACGGCTCAAAGATGCTCTTGTAGAAGGTGCTGGCGAAGGTTTTCGCGTTAGGCGAGTCCATTTCGGGAAAAAGCATTTTGCAATTGGCCGCACGAATCTCCCGAATGTACTCGATGAAGCCCAAGCGGATAAGTTCGGGATGGATCGGCAGCTTGCGAACCGATTGGACGTTCTTGAGCGCGCGGTCTTCGGTATAATCGATTTGAAAATACGGGATCGGCTCGTCTTCGTGAACCTCGGTCAGCGCCAATCCAGCCAGCTCCGAACTGCGGCCACCATAGAGCGGTAGCATCAACGGCAACCAGTACCAGGCGTCGTGGATGATCTGGTCGCCAGCTTTGAAGCGCTTGTCGATACCGGCAGATCCCGTCCACATGGGTGCGGATAAGAGCAGCCGTACCTCCTCCTTGGTCCAGTTGATGCGCCTGTCGCGATCTCGCTTTCGCGCTTTGCGGTTCTTCTTGCCCACACCCTGACGAGCGGTCTCGAACGTGATCGGCTGGGCAGGGCGATGACCTTCCGCCTCGGTTGCGCCCGCAGCGTGTTTAAGGACGGACGTTATCCACGTGATGTGCTTGTTGATGGTATCCTGCGACGTCCCGAGTTCATCGGCCGGCATGGTCGTCGCGCGTTCAAGGCTGGCAGCGATGCCACCCGCCCGTTCCGCCTTCGTCCGCCCCCAGCGGTTCGGTAGGCTTTGGCAGAGCTCGGTGAACGCGGAGACGTGCCGCTGCTCGACATCCTCGATGTGCACGTCTCCGCCGCAGGCGAAGTCGAAGAGGCGAATGGCAGTGCGCACCTGCTTCATTGTATCCGCGCTCCACGCCTTCTCCCGCTGATAGGCGGCGATGCACTCCTCGGTGGCATCAAGCAGAAGCTTCTTCGGCTTGACCGGATCAGGGATGGGGGACGTATGTGCTGGTTCTGACGCATTGGTCGCCATTGCCACAAGGCGCCGGGATGGCTCGGCAGGCGCTGACGGCGTCTCCCACGCGAACGGCGCGTCATCCATCAACGCGTCGTCAATCCAGTCGGCGGCGACATCCGCGTCCAACGACAGGTGCGCGGTTGCCTCGCGACAAGCAGCAGCATTGGCGGCGCACACCGTTCGCCGCATCTTATCCAAATTGCCGTCTGTCGCCGCGATGCCGAAGGTGTTGACGTAGGCATCCGTCTGGACGTGCGAGACAGGCACCCCGGTCTGGAGATTGAACACTAGGTCGCCAATCGACTTCGCACTGGCAGGGCTCCACCCCGAGTCGACCAAGCGGTCATACTCGTCGAGTGTCCATTTCGCCGCAATCCCGTGTCTGGACAGGAAGCTCCATGCCTCAGCGTGAAGCGAGTTCATCGTGGCGTGATCACCCGCAGGAGTTTGGCTGCCGCCCTGATCCTCAAGGATGCGCTGCAATTGCCAGCGCAGGGCGTCGCTGAACACCTTCTTGAGCTGGTCGGGGCTGACGCCCGACGACGACTGACCATATCCCATGCGCAATGCTTCTGCGGCTGAACCTAGGCGCAAGGCAATAACCCGCGCGTCTTTGTAGCTCATTGGGCCGATCGGTAACGCCAGCGTTAACTGCACGCCGGCGACCGTCATTTTCTTCCGCCACCAGTAGCTGCTGCCGCGCAGCGCCACGTTCGAAAAACCCATTTCGCCACCCCAGGGGGTACAGCGAGGGGTACAGTCGGGGGTACAACCGTCCCTGATCGCCGTCGTTAAGACACGAAATCAGAGACTTAGATGCGGATGGTCGGGGAGACAGGATTCGAACCTGCGACATCCTGCTCCCAAAGCAGGCGCGCTACCAGACTGCGCCACTCCCCGACGCTCGCGTTCGCTAGGCGTTGTTGCGGCCTTGCGCAAGTGAAGACGCGGTGGGCCCGGCAGGACTCGAACCCGCAACCTAGCCGTTATGAGCGGCCAGCTCTAACCGTTGAGCTACAGGCCCCCGCGTCGCGACTGACTATAAGCTGCGGGCGTTGCCGGCAATGCCAATCGCGCGGGAACTGTTGGAAAAGAAAAGGCGCCCCCGCCAATGGCAGGAGCGCCTGTTTCTTCAGAAGAACGGGCCTATTCAGCCCGCAACCGCCTTACTGGAGGTTGTCTGCACGCTCTTCGGCGACGTCACGGACGTTGTCCGCAGCGTCTTCCATGTTGTCGGCAGCGTTCTCGAGGCCCTCGGCAGCAACGGCATTCGCCGAGTTGTCAGCCAGATCCTCCAGGTTGTCCGCCATCATTTCCATGTTGTCGGCCATCATGTCGGCGTTGTTCTCGACCGCGGCGGCCTCCGGCGACTTCGAGCAAGCAGCCACGGACATCAGGCCGGCGGCGGCAGCGATCAGAACGATCTTCTTCATTCGAATGCTCCCAAGCATTAATTCGTTTCGCGGCCGACCCGTTTGCCGTCGCGAGCCCCGGCAAATACCGCACCAATCCGGTGGGTCAATCGGAAATTCATCTCACAGCAAGGTTCGCGACGAACCGTTTCAGCGTTTTTGCCGCGCAACCGGCCCGATTTCCTCCGGCGCATTGGCCACAACGGTCAGCATCGCCGTCCACGCGGCGACATTCTGGCGCAGATTCTCGGGATCGACCCGGTCAAGCGTGTCATCGGGGGTGTGGTGCGTATCGAAATAGTCGAGGCCGGACTGGTTCAGGTCAACGCCGGCGACGCCAAGCGCCACGGTGGGCCCGATGTCGGCGCCGCTGCCGCCCTGCCCATTGCCGCGCACGATCCCGAGCGGCGCCAGCGCCGCCGCGAGACGGTCGCCCACCGGCTTGGCCGTATCGGGCAAAGTCACGCCCAGCCGCCAGACCTTGTCCGCGCCGAAATCGCTTTCGGCGGCAAGGGCGTGGCGCTCCTGACCGTGCTTCGCGGCATAATCGCGCCCGCCAAAGCCGCCGACTTCCTCCGCGCCGAACCAGACCACGCGGATGGTGCGGCGCGGGCGCTTGCCGCTGTCGAGGATCCGCTTCGCCGCGGCGGCGGTGATCGCCACGCCGCTGGCGTCGTCAATCGCGCCAGTCGCGAGATCCCAGCTGTCGAGATGGCCACCGACAAGGACAATGCCGGCGTTCGGATCGCTGCCCGGGACTTCGGCTATGACATTGCCGGATTCCTGCTCACCTACCTGGCGGGGCGTCAGCAGCAGCTTCATGCGGATCGGCTTGCCACGTTTCGCCAGGGCCTCGATCAGCTTGGCATCGGGCACCGACAGAGCGGCGGCGGGAATGGCCGTGGTGCCTTCGGGGAAATTGGTCGTGCCGGTGTGCGGCAGACGATGCGTATCCGTCCCGATCGAGCGGATCACGATGGCGGCCGCGCCCTTCCTGGCGGCGAGGGCTGGGCCGGCGAAGCGGGCGACGCCGGCCTGGCCATAGCTTGAGCCGTCCTGCGTCTTCATCATCGCATTGCCGACATAGGCGATCTTGCCCGCAAGGCTGCCGTCCGGCGCGGCGGCGAGATCGCTATAGCTCGCGAAGATCACGACATCGGCCTCTAGGCCAGTTGCGGCTGTGGCGCCGGAATTGCCGAGCGCCGCGAGATGAAGCTTCTGCGGAACAGGCGCCACGATCTCGCCGCGCTCCTCTCCGCGCACCCATACGGGCATGCGATAGGTTTCGATGCGGACGTTCTTGAAGCCAAGTGCCTTCAGCTTTGCGGCGCTCCAGACCCGCGCGCGCGCCTCCGCCTCCGTTCCGGCGAGGCGCTGGCCCACCTCCGTCGTCATGCCCTCGACAATGTCATAGGCCACGTCGTCCTTCAGCGCGGCATCGCGCAGGGCGGCGACCTGCGGATCCACCCGCACGGGCGCCGGCGGTGCGGCGCGCTGGGCCAGGGCGGGCGCTGAAGTGGCGAGAAGGGCGGCGGCGAGGGCGAGGCGGCTGATCATGAAGCTCGCGTAAGTTGCCGCGCCAAGTTTGCCAACGGCCTGTCGCATCATTACATGCCCGCCCACAATTCTCAGCCATTCCAGTCTACGGAGCGACAGGCGACCCATGGCCGTCCAGTATACCTACGTCATGAAGGGTCTGACCAAGACCTTCCCGGGCGCCAACAAGCCGGTGCTCAACAACATTCACCTGCAGTTCCTGCCGGGCGCGAAGATCGCGATCATCGGCCCGAACGGGTCGGGCAAGTCGACGCTGATGAAGATCATGGGCGGGATCGACACCGAATATCAGGGCGAGGCCTGGGCCGCGGAAGGCGTCAAGGTCGGCTATCTGCCGCAGGAGCCGCAGCTCGATCCGGACAAGACGGTGATCGAGAATGTGCGCATGGGTGCGGGCCCGATCGTTGGCATGATCGATCGGTTCAACGCGATCTCGGCCGAAATGGGCGATCCCAAGGACGACACCGATTTCGACGCGCTGATGGAGGAGATGGGCGATCTTCAGGCGAAGATCGATGCGGCCGACGGCTGGAGCCTCGATTCGCAGCTGGAGCAGGCGATGGAGGCGATGCGCTGCCCACCGTCCGATTCTCCGGTCACGAACCTGTCGGGCGGTGAGAAGCGCCGCGTGGCGCTGGTCCGCTTGCTGCTGGAAAAGCCGGACATCCTGCTGCTCGACGAGCCGACCAACCACCTCGACGCCGAAAGCGTGAGCTGGCTGGAGAACTTCCTGAAGGAATATACCGGCAACGTCATCCTCGTTACCCACGACCGTTACTTCCTCGACAATGTCGTGAACTGGGTGCTCGAGCTGGATCGCGGGCGTTATTACACCTACGAGTCGAACTACTCCGGCTATCTGGAGAAGAAGGCCAAGCGGCTGGAGCAGGAAGAGCGCGAGGAGGCCGGCCGCCAGAAGGCGATCGCGGACGAACTCGCCTGGATGCGCCAAACGCCCAAGGCGCGGCAGACCAAGAGCAAGGCGCGTATCCGCGCCTTTGACGAGCTGGTGGAGAAGCAGGAAAACCGCGCGATCGGCAAGGCGCAGATCCTGATCCAGATTCCCGAGCGCCTCGGCGGCAAGGTGATCGAGGCCAAGGGGCTGACTAAGGCCTATGGCGACAAGCTGTTGTTCGAGGATCTCGACTTCATGCTCCCGCCGGGCGGCATCGTTGGCGTCATCGGCCCGAACGGCGCCGGCAAGTCGACCCTGTTCAAGCTGATCACCGGGCAGGAACAGCCCGATGGCGGCACGATCGAGGTCGGCCAGACGGTAAAACTCGGCTATGTCGACCAGAGCCGCGACGCGCTGGATCCGAACAAGAACGTCTGGGAGGAAATCTCCGACGGCCTCGACATCTTCCGCTTCGGCAAGCAGGAGCTGGGCACGCGCGCTTATGTCGGCGCGTTCAACTTCAAGGGCCAGGACCAGCAGAAGAAGGTCGGCCAGCTGTCCGGTGGTGAGCGCAACCGCGTGCACATCGCCAAGATGCTGAAGGAGGGCGGCAACGTCCTGCTGCTCGACGAACCGACCAACGACTTGGACGTGGAAACGCTGCGTGCCTTGGAAGAGGCATTGGAGAGCTTCGCGGGCTGCGCCGTGGTGATCAGCCACGATCGCTTCTTCCTTGATCGCCTGTGCACGCACATTCTGGCGTTCGAGGGCAACAGCCACGTCGAATGGTTCGAGGGCAATTTCGAGGCGTATGAGGAGGACAAGCGCCGCCGCATGGGCGACGCGGCAGACCGCCCGACGCGCCTGGCCTACAAGAAGCTGACGCGCTGATCCGGCCTGATCGTCACCCTGGCTGGCCGGGGTGACGGTGGATCAAGGAAAAGGCCCGCCCGGCTGATGCCGCGGCGGGCCTCTTCATTAAAGTTGGTCCACTCATCCTGATGCAGAGCGGCCTCCCCGGCGGACGCCGGGGCCCAGTTGGGAAGGTCGCAGCAACTAAGCGCAACTTGCTCCTGCTGAGGTTCCCCAGCTGGGCCCCGGCCTTCGCCGGGGGGCGCTTCAAGCGGGGTGGATCAGATTCTAGCTGCGTTGGCTATTGGCGCTGATCGGCGCTCTTGGCGCGGATGGCGCGGAATTCCGATGCGGGGCGCCATTCGGGCCAGACTCCTGCCTTGGAGAGCCGCTGGCCCATCGTGTGGAACAGGTCGACATCCTGCGCCGCGCCGGTGAAGTTCCAGTCCGGCGCCCAGGCGTCGCAGGTCTTGTGATAGCAGGCCATATAGGCGTCGAGCCACTTCTGCCCCGCTTCCCGCCCGCCGACGCGCATGTCGCTCGCGCCCCCGAGTGCCATCAGCTGCAGCGCGGGAACGCCGCGGCGCACGACCGAAAAGTGGTCTGCGCGGTAGAAGAGGCCGCGCTCGCTGGCGGTCTCCGGCGTGACGACGCGGTTCTGCGCGCGCGCCGCGTCGGTCAGCAGATCCTCGAGCGAGGATTGGCCGGCGCCGACCAGGATCACGTCCTTCGCCTCACCGGCTGTCTGAAGAATGTCGAGCGTCAGGTTGGCGACGGTCTTTTCCAGCGGCGCGGTGGGGCGGGTGGCATACCATTCGGAGCCGAGCAGGCCGCGTTCCTCGGCGGTCCACAAGGCGAAGACGAGCGTGCGATCAGGCGCTGGGCCAGCCTTGAACAGCCGCGCGAGCTCCATCACCCCGGCAACACCGAGCGCATCGTCATTCGCTCCGGGTCGGATGGTGCGGCCCTGCGCGTCGGGTGGGCCTTCGCCATAGGCGTCCCAATGCGCGGCGAACTGCACGGTCTCGTCCGGTTTTACCCGGCCAGGGATCTTAGCGATGACATTGGCGCTCTCGATCCGATCGACCGCCACCGGGAGCTGCGCCGTGAAGCGCGCCTTGAGCGGGACGGGCTTGAAGGCGGCGGAGCGGGCCTGCAAGCGCAGCGCGGCGAGATCCAGCTTTTCGGCGGTGAACAGGCGATCGGCAGCTTCGGCGGACAGCCAGCCCTGAAGGGCGATACGCTGGTCCTCGGGGCCGCGGACGATATCGTAATTCTCGCCGTTTGAGGCGTTGGCGGTCGACCAGGGATAGCCTGCGCCGGCGGTGTCGTGGACGATCAGCGCACCAACTGCGCCGCGACGTGCCGCCTCTTCGTACTTGTAGGTCCAGCGACCGTAATAGGTCATGCGCTTGTCGCCGAAGCGGCCCTTTGCATCGACCCCGGCGGGTGCCTCGAAATCGGGATCGTTGACGAGGAAGACGGCGACCTTGCCCTTCAGGTCCAAGCCCTTGAAATCATCCCACTGCGCTTCGGGCGCGCTGACGCCATAGCCGACGAAGACGAGCGGCGCGTCTGCGATCGAGACCGCAGCATCCGGGCGAACCGTGGTCAGCGCCACGTCGGTGCCCTGAACAAGCTTGGTCGCGCCGAACATCACCGGTCCGTCGCCGAGGCGAGTGTGGATCAGCGGCACTTTCTGCGTCCAGGCGGCGTCCGGCCCGCCCGGCTCCAGCCCCAGTGCCTTGAAGCGGGCGATCGCCCACTCGATCGTCTTCTTCTCGCCTTCAGTACCGGGGGCACGGCCACCAAACGGGTCGGAGGCGAGTTCCTTCACCATCGCCGACAGCTTGGCCGGATCGGTCCGGGGTGGTTCGGCAGCCGCGATGGCGATCAGCGGCAGGAGATAAGCGATCTTGTTCTTCATCAACGCACCCTACGCACGAAAACGCGGCCGTCTTCACGCCGCTCGGTATTGAAATTGGGGACGGCGGCGATCAAGTCCGACAGGCGCTTGTAGCCATAGTTGCGCACGTCAAAGCTTGATCGGTTTGCCGCAAGCTGCCCCATGGCGGACAGGCTGACGAAGCCTTTTTCATCGCGCTTCACCGCGGAATAAGCGTCGATCAGAAGCTTCACCAGTTCCTCGTCGATGGACGCAGGGGCGGCCGGCGCCGCCGGCTCTTGCGTTGCAGCCGGCATCGGCGGGGAAGCCGGTTCCGGTTCCTTGTTTCGCGCGCTGGACGCGGCTCCGGTGGGCGGATCCTTCACCGGGGGAGGAGCCGGAGGCGGGCTCTGCTTGGCTTCGTCCGCCTCCGCCGCCATCAGCTTGTCGACGTCGATGAAGCGGGTGCAGGCGCGCTTGAAGCCCTCAGGCGTCTTGGCCTGGCCGAAGCCATAAACGGGCAGGCCATCCTGCCGCAGCCGCGTCGCCAGAGGCATGAAATCCGAGTCCGACGACATGATGCCAAAGCCCTCGACCCGCCCGCGGAACAGAAGGTCCATCGCATCGATGGTCATCTTCATGTCGGTGGCGTTCTTGCCCTTGGTGATGTCGAACTGCTGCTGTGGCTCAATGCCGTGCTTGATCGTCATCTCGCGCCAGCCGCTCAGCGCCGGCTTGGACCAATTGCCGTAAACGCGGCGGATGTTGACCGTGCCGAGTTCGGCAAGAACGGTGAGCACCGGATCGATCGCGTGCCAGCTGGCATTGTCCGCGTCGATTAACAGCGCGATGTTGCGGGTGGGGGTGTCGTCGCTCGCCATGCCCCAGCGCCATCGGCGCTGGGGGCGCCGGCGTCAATCAGCCGTTGCTGCCGCGCCGGTCGCTGGGCAGCGCGACATCGGCGTCGATGTCATCCTGTTTGGTGGCGCGGGTGGTGCCGTCCGGGTCGTCCACCTGCTTCAGATCCGCCTTCGAGCCGATGTCGCGGGCCAGCGCACCGCCGCTGGTGCCGGTCTGTGCCTCGCCGGCCGGGATCATCCCTTCGATCACGTCCTTGTCGTCATGATCGCGGGCGGTGGTGGTGCGGCTATTCTCTGCCATGATCGATCTCCTTCGTGCCCGAAACAACGAGGGGGCAGGGGCAGAGGTTTCGTCAGGCTGCGGGATAAGTGATGGCAATCACCTCATATTCCCTTTCGCCGGCGGGCAGTGCCACGCGGCGCAGGTCACCGATCGCCGCGCCGCGCAGCGCACGGGCGAGGGGCGCGTTCCAGCCGATCAGCCCCTTGCCGGCATCCGCCTCGTCATCGCCCACCAAGGTCAGGTCGCGGTGATTGTCATCCTCATCGGCAATGGTGACGGTGGCGCCGAAGAAGACCCGAGTGCGGTCGGGCGCCTGCGCCGGATCGACCACCTTGGCCGCCTTCATCCGCCGCGACAGGAAGCCCAGCCGCCGGTCGATCTCCCGCAACCGCTTGCGCCCATAGATATAGTCCCCGTTCTCGGAACGGTCGCCGTTTCCGGCCGCCCAGGCGATGGTTTCGACCAGCGCCGGGCGTTCAGTGGCGAAAAGCAGTTCATATTCGGCCCGCAATGCCGCATAGCCGGCCGGGGTGATGTAGTTCGGGCGATCCATCAGCGGCCCTTAGCCAACCGGCGCCGGCTCCGCGACCTCCCCGTCGCGAGAACGGAGAGGTCAGCCCATCATCCCGCGCGATTGCGCCCCAGATACCAGCTGAGGTTCGCCGGGCCCCGGCTCTTCGCGCGCGGCGGGTTCAGCAGATCATAGACCACCGCATTTTCCAGCACGCGCTGCACATAGTTGCGCGTCTCCATGTAAGGTATCGCCTCGATCCACTCGACCATGTCGATCGCGCCGGTGCGCGGATCGCCATTGGCGCGCAGCCATTTGTTCACATTGCCCGGCCCGGCGTTGTAGGCGGCGATCGCCAGCGGATAGCTGCCATAGATGCCGAAGATCCGCTGGAAATAGCTGGAGCCGAGCTGCGTATTGTAGCTGGTGTCGGTGAGCAGGCGCGGCGCATCATAGGGGAGGCCCATCTTGCCCGCCTGTTCGCGCGCCGTGCCGGGCATCAGCTGCATCAGCCCGCGCGCGCCTGCGGAGGAGATGGCGGCGCGGTCGAACTGGCTTTCCTGCCGCGCGATCGCATGGATCATGGTCCACTGGCTGTCGTACCCCGGCGGCACCGACACAGTGGGGAAGGCGATGGCGCTATATTCCGTCTGGTCGTTCTGCATCGCCTTGCGGCCAACGATCACGGCGAGGTCCGGCCGGCGCAGCGAGCGCGACAGCTCCTCGGCGAGGAAGTGATCGGCATCGCTTTCGACATTGGCGGCGATGGTCCGCACAAAGGCGGTCTGATCCTGATACTGGCCAATGGAGCCGAGGAACTGCGCCGCTCGGACCGTTTCCTGGCCGAAGAAAGCTTGCCGCGTTGTCGGGTCGATCGCCGGCGTCGTGACATCGCGCGGTGCCGAGAGCGGCCGGCGCAAATGTTCGAGCGACAGCTGACCGTAGAATTGATCGCGATAACCGGCGGCGCGATTGAAGAAGGCGGTGGCATCGGTCGTGCGCCCGGCCGCTTCGGCGGCGCGGCCGGCCCAATAGAACCCCTTCGCCCGGGTCTGCGGCGATTGGCTGCCGCGACCATAACGATCGAACATCGTCATCGCGTCCGCCGGTCGCCTCAGCTGCTTCAGCGCGGTCTGCCCGGCGAGCCATACGAGGCTCGTGTAATCATCACGCTCACCATAGGGCTTCTTCGAGACGTCGGTGCCGGCGGGGTAGGCGTCGTCCACCTGCCGGGCGATGTCATAGGCGAGCTGGTGCTGATTGTCGGACGAGGCCGCGCGCGCATTGGTGAGCAGGACCTCGTAGAATTCCTCCACATCGCCGGGGCGCGCCATGCCTGGCTGCCGCGCGCGCGCCAGCCAGGAGCGGGCGCTGGCACTCGCGCCATTGTTGCGCAGCCAGGTCGCCTTGTCGGCGATATAGCCAGCGTCGGACGCGCCAGCGGCGTCGTTCGCGGCGGCAAGGCTGGAGGCGCGCTCCGCATCAGTGCGAAAGGCGAGCCGCGCCTCGAACAATCTGCGGCGGGCAGGGGAGGTGAACGCGATCTGACGCGCGGCATTGCTGGTCGATCCCTGCCACAGCAAGGCATCCATGCGCGCATCGTGGTCCTCCGGCCGCAATGCACCGGCGAAGCCCGTCAGTATCATGGATTCATCGGTCGGCGCCAGCGCGCCGCGACGCCAGGCATTGCGCGCCGCCTCATAGGCCTCGGCGGTCGCGCCCGTCGCCTGCAGCGCCCTGGCCTGTGCCACCGCGCCAGCCGCGGTGAGTGGGGGGTAGCGGCGGAAGAAGGCAGCGACGTTCGCAGGCGAGGCATAGCCATTGCCCGCCTGCCGCTCGGCCGCACGCCGGTTGGCGGCTTCGTTGGGCCAGCCCGGATGCGCCATCAGGAAGCCGGCATAGCTGTCGAACGGCAGCGAATCGGTCTGCTGCAATGCGCGCCACTGCGCGAGCGCGGCGGCCAGATCCGAATTGCTGGTCGCCTGCGGCATGGCGGCGGGTTGCCCCTGTGCCATCACATTGGCGGCCCGCGTCCGCGCAGCCTCGTCCTGATCCTGAGCGACGAGCAGCGCCGCCCCCATACCCAATGCCAGTGCGATCAATGCCCCTGCCCTCAATCCAGTCACCATTGTGGACAGAATAGCCGGGCTACCCGTATCTGTCCTGAACGACCCAACGCACCACACCCCGTTTCAGGAGCAACACATGTTTTCCGGATCGATTCCGGCGCTCGTCACGCCGTTCGACGCCGACGGCCGGTTCGTCGAGCACGCCTATCGCGAGCTGATCGAATGGCAGATCAGCGAGGGCTCAACGGCGCTCGTTCCCTGCGGGACGACCGGGGAGGCGGCGACGCTGACCAAGGACGAGCAGTTCGCCATCGTGAAGATCTGCGTGGAGCAGGTGCGTGGGCGCGTGCCGGTGATCGCTGGCGCCGGATCGAACGACACGCGGGTGGCGGCGGCGAACATCGCGGCGGCAAAGGAAGCCGGCGCGGACGCCGCGCTGATGGTGCCGCCTTATTACAACCGGCCCTCTCAGGAAGGGATCTTCCAGCATTTCGCCGCGCTGGCGCCCACCGCGGGCCTGCCGGTGGTGCTTTACAACGTGCCGGCGCGCACCGTGACTGACATCCTGCCCGAAACGCTGATCCGCATTGTCGAGGCCTATCCCAAGGTGTTCGTGGGCGTGAAGGACGCGTCGGGCGTGTTGCAGCGCGTATCGCAGCATCGCGCCGCGCTTGGCGACGGCTTCTGCCAGCTTTCCGGCAATGACGATCTCGCGCTGGCGTTCAACGCGCTGGGCGGGGTGGGCTGCATCTCGGTGACGGCCAATGTGGCGCCGCGGCTGTGCGCCGAGTTCCAGGCGGCGGGCACCGGCCCGGAGGCGATGGCGCTGCACGATCGGCTGTTCGCGCTTCACACGTCGCTGTTCACCGACGCCTCTCCGGGCCCGGTGAAGTATGCCATGACCAAGGTCCGCCCCGGTTTCCCGAACGCGTTGCGCCTGCCGATGACCTGGCCCGGCGAGTTGAGCCGCGCTGCCGTCGATGCTGGATTGCAGAGGGCCGGCCTCACGCAATGATCTTCAGGCGCTCCGCGAAACAGGCGCAAGAGGCATTTCTCAACCGCTTTGAACCTGATGCGGGCGGCTACCTCTTTCGCGCGGCGCCGACGGCAGCTCCGGTTCGCGTGACGGAGAAGGAACGCGACGAGGAACTCGCCACCTTTCTTCGCGGCGTGCAGTGGGTGTCCTGGGCGATGCTGGCAGGCCTGTTTGCCGTTGCCGCCGTAATGGCGTTTGCTGTTCCTCAGTTCGACACAGCTCCGTCCGAAATTCTGATCTGGGCGGGGGCCGGAACAATCATCGGGTTGTATGTCCTCGGCTGGTGGTGGCTTTGGCGATCGCCGGCTCGCCGCTTCGAGAGAAGGGCGGTGGCGGGACCAAGCCGGACGCGTGCTGAAGCCAGGCGCACCGCTCTTGCCAGCCTGTCATGGGGGCAATTGGCGCTTTCCTTTGGTTTCGCCGCGATGCTGATGGCCCGTTCCCTGGATGGCGAATATGTCTGGGCGGGTCTCGGAGCGGTCACGGCAATGTTCGTGGCGGTACAGGCAGTGCGCAAGCTGATCGCTGGTCGATCGAAGACCGTGCAGGGCCGCTGAGCGAGCCATGATCCCGACACAATCTGTCGCCAGCCTTCGGGGGTAATCGTCGGGGGACCAGGGTGCCCGGTTGGTGGATGCTCGCGCTGCAGGTTGCTGGTCCGCCGGCATCCGTTCCCGCCCGCCGTGCCGACGAGCGACCTTGTCCGACGCCGGAGCCGGGCGCGGAAATCGTCGTCTGCGCGCGACCGAATGACCGGTTCCGCCTGAAGCCCTTGCCCGAGCGCTTCGTTGCCGAGCGCGCACCGCCGAAGGCGGAGGCGGCGATTGCCGGGGTCGGCACGGTTGCGGCGGAAGTGGAGCAAGCGCGCGATGCCCAGGGCGCGCCGATCAATCGGGCGATGATCCGCCTCCGCATCCCGATCGGCGGCAAGAAACGCTGAACACCCAGCCTTTCCACGAGGCGCTCGACCGCCTACATCGCCCCGTCCATGCCACGTCCCAAGCCAGCCACCTTCGACAAGAAGAAGATCGTCGCCGAAAACCGCCGCGCGCGTTTCGATTATTCGATCGACACCACCTATGAAGCGGGGATCGTGCTGACCGGCACGGAGGTGAAGAGCCTGCGGTTCGGCGAGGGATCCATTGCCGAAAGCTATGCCGAAGTGAGCGACGGCGGCGTCTGGCTGGTGAATTCCAACATTCCCGAGTTCAGCCACGGCAACCGCTTCAACCACGAACCCAAGCGGCCCCGTAAACTCCTGCTTCATGAGCGCGAAGTTAGAAAGCTTCACGGCGCGGTGGCGCGCGAAGGTATGACGCTGGTGCCCCTGATGATCTACTTCAACAGCCAGGGGCGGGCGAAGGTGGAGTTGGCGTTGGCGAAGGGCAGAAAGGCGCACGACAAGCGTGACGCCATCAAGGAGCGCGACTGGAAGCGTGAGGCCGGCCGCCTGATGCGCGAGCGCGGCTGATGACGACGCGTGCGCTGACCATCTGGCAGCGTCTCGCGGCGTGGTGCCATCGCAATCTGCCGACCCGCGAATCGCTGGAAAAAAGCCGGCTGCTCCGCCCGGTGGCACATCGCGTGCTGGCGCCGGAACTGTGGCGATTCACCCGGCGCTCCGTGCCGCGCGGCGTGGCGCTGGGCATGGTGACGGGTATCCTGTTTCCGGTGGCGCAGATCCCCTTTTCCGCGATGCTGGCGCTGCCCTCCCGCGCCAATATCCCGGCGGCGGCATTGACGACCTTCATCACCAATCCCGTCACCACGCCCCCGCTCTGGGTGCTGGCTTATTGGATCGGCAAATGGGCGCTGCATCTGGACCAGGCATTGCCCGGCGATCCGGTGAGCAAGGCGGCGCAGGATGCCGCGCAATCCGGATGGATGCAGTGGCTGATGTCGGATGCTGCGCCGGCGACGGCGTTGGGACTGTTGATCGTGACGGCAGTTCTGTCGCTGGCGGGTTATGGTCTTTCGGCGCTGGGTTGGAGACTGTGGATTGCGCGAAAATGGCGCCATCGTCACCGGCGGGACCACATTGACGAGGCGTCTTAACTAGATAAAACACGTGCCTTCACTTACGCGAAGGCCAATTCATGCGTCCGTCGTTTCTGATTGCTGCAATTCTTTCCACCACCGCCGCCGCCGCCCTGGCGCAGACCGCGGCGCCCCGCGCGGCGAAGGCGCCCGCCGGCGATGCTGCCGCTGCCCCCGCCAAGGCGGCCGAGCGCACCGGGCCGGCGCTTGGAACATTCGGGTTCGACATGGCCGGACGCGATACCAGCGTTCCGCCGGGCGATGACTTCTATGCCTATGCGAACGGCACGTGGCAGAAGAACACGGAGATCCCGGCCGATCGCTCGTCCTATGGCATGTTCCACCGCCTGCAGGACCTGTCGCGTGAGCAGACCCGCACGATCCTGGACGAGCAGAAGGCGAAGGCCGGCAGCAAGTCGGGCGATTTCTACGCCAGCTTCCTTGACGAAGCGGCGGTGAATGCCAAGGGCGTGACGCCAGTGAAGCCGTGGATGACGGCGATCAAGGCCGCTCCGACCAAGGAAGCGTTGGCGGCGGAAGCCGGCCGAATGGCGCGGCGGGGCGTCGACTCCCTTTTCGCGCTGTTCGTCAATCAGGACGACAAGGACCCGGAAACCTATGCGGTCTTCTTCAACCAGGCCGGGCTGGGTCTGCCGGATCGCGATTACTATCTGAAGGACGATGCCAAGCTGGCGGCCACGCGAACGGCGTATCAGGCCTATCTGGCGAAAATGCTGACACTTGCCGGAGAGCCGAACGCCGATGCTCGCGCGGCGGCGGTGATGCAGCTCGAGAAGACGATCGCCGAGGCGCATTGGACGCGCGTCGACAGCCGCGATGCGGACAAGATCTATAACAAGATGACGTTCGCGGAGCTTGTCGCCCGCGCGCCAGGCTATGACTGGACCAGCTTCTTCCAGGCGGCCGGCATCCCTGCAGAGGCGCCGCTGATCGTGGCGCAGCCGACCGCGTTCGTGGGCGAGGCCAAGGCATGGGCCGAGGCACCGTTGCCGGTGCTGAAGGATCATCTGCTGCTGCGCACCCTGTCGACCTATGCCCGTTATCTTTCCACGGACTTCGACCAGACCCGCTTCGCCTTCTACGGCACGGAGCTGACCGGAGCGCCCGAGCAGCAGGCACGGTGGAAGCGGGGCGTTGACCTTGTCAGCAGCCAGCTCGGCGAGGATCTGGGGCAGGCTTATGTGGCGCGGTATTTCCCGCCGGAATCCAAAGCCGCGGCCGATGCACTGGTGCGCAACATCATTGCCGCCATGGGCGAGCGGCTGAAGAACCTGGAATGGATGGCGCCTGAGACCAAGCAAAAGGCGCTGGCCAAGCTGGCGGCTTTCACCCCCAAGATCGGCTATCCGGACAAATGGCGTGACTATGCCGGCCTGGAGATCCGCCGCGACGACCTGGTCGGCAACGTGGCGCGGGGAAATGAATTCGAGTTCCAGCGCAATCTCAACAAGATCGGCCAGCCGATCGATCGCGGCGAATGGTTCATGACCCCCATGACCATCAACGCTTATGCCAATCCGACGATGAACGAGATCGTGTTCCCGGCCGCCATCCTGCAGCCGCCGTTCTTCGATCCCAAGGCCGATCCGGCGGTGAACTATGGCGCGATCGGTGCCGTCATCGGCCATGAGATCAGTCACCATTTCGACGATCAGGGGCGCAAATATGATCCGACCGGCAAGCTCGCGGACTGGTGGACCGAACAGGATGTTGCCCGCTTCAAAACGTTCACCGATCGTCTGGTGGCGCAATATGACGCATACGAGCCTCTGCCCGGGCAGCATGTTCAGGGCGCGCTGACGCTTGGCGAGAACATCGCCGACCTGGCGGGCATCATCGTTTCCTATGACGCCTATCGGCTGTCGCTCGGCGGCAAGAAGGCGCCGGTGATCGACGGCACCACCGGCGCGCAGCGTTTCTACCTGGGCTATGGCCAAGTGTGGCGGACGAAATATCGCGATCCGATCCTGCGGCAGATCCTGCTGTCCGACCCGCATTCGCCGGGCATGCAGCGCGCCAATATCGTTCGCAATGTTGATACCTGGTACGAGGCCTTCGGCGCGCGGCCGGGGCAGAAGCTGTATCTCAACGACGAGCAGCGCGTTCGCATCTGGTGATCGCTTCCCCGCCGCACGACGCTTGACGCGCGTGCGGCGGGGATAAAGGGCCGTTGAATGGCGACGCTTCCTTTCCTTCGTGCTCACCGCTTGTCCTCCGAAGGGGCGCTGGGGATCGCCATGGCGGCGGGCCTCACCGCCGCCGTCTTCATCCTGTGGCTGCTGGGGGATCCGGTGGTGGCGATCGGATTCCTGGCAGCAGGCATCGTGGTCGGCGGGGCGGCAGTCGCTTGGCGGGCGCTGGCGCCGATCGCGCCGTCGCCGGTTCCCGAAATCGACTGGCAATTGGTGCGCGCCCTGGCCGACGAGAGCCCGGACGCGATTGCGGTCACTGACCGTGCCGGCCGGCTCGTCTGTGCCAACGATCGGTTCGAACAGATGTTTGCCGGCCTTCCGACGCCGCCGGGCCTGCCGATCGGCGAAGCGGGGGTAGGGGCCCTTGCCGCGGCGGGGCGCGCCGCATGGCGCGATGGGCGCGCGCGTGTCGATCATGCCGAGGTGGCCGGGCGCGCCATCGCCATCGACGTGTCACGCACCGGCCAGCAACAGGATCTGCTGGTATGGCGAGCGGCTTCGGCAATCGAATCCGATGGCAGCCGAGCGCTGGCGGAGGCGCTGTCCGGCGCACTAGGGAAACGGCTGGCGGGATCGGGCATCATGGCCGCCCTGCTGACCACCGACGGGCGCGTCCTTGCCGCGGACCCGGTGTTGCGCGCCCGCGCGATGGGCCATGCGGATGCGCCGGCCGAAGGCGCGGACTTCGCCCGGTTCCTGGCGACCGACAGCCGGGGGCTGATCCGGTTCGAGCGGGAGGGGATGGACGGCAATCCATTGCGCCTCGTGCAGGTGCCGTTCGCCGATGTGGAAGGCGCCCCCATCCTGGTCGCGCTGCTGGACGAAGATGAAACGCCGGTCAGCTACGGCAATGGCGCGGCGGCGCATATTCGCACATTGGTGCAGCTGATGCCGCTGGGTATCGCGCTGGTCGATCGCGACGGCCGGTTCATCGAGATGAACGATGCCTTCGTTCGGGCAGCGTCGGTCGACCGGAATGCGCCGCCACTCTATCCCGGCGATCTCGTCGTGCGGGAAGACAAGGCGGCCGTGGCGGATGCCGTGCGCCGGTTTGCCGGGGGCGGGGCGGCGCATGTGGCGGACATGGCCGTCCGTCTGCGCGACCATCCCGAAGAGCCCGTGGTGCTGTCGATTGCCGGCGCCCGGGGACTTGGCGACGCATCCGTCGTGCTGAGCCTCAAGGACAATGGCGAGGAAACGCGGCTGAAACGCGAGGTGGCGCAGGCGACCAAGATGCAGGCCGTGGGCCAGCTAGCCGGCGGCGTGGCGCATGATTTCAACAACATCCTGACCGCCATCATCGGCCATTGCGACCTGATGCTGATGCGCCACTCGCCGGGCGACAGCGATTATGACGATATCCAGCAGATTCGGAACAACTCCAACCGCGCAGCCGGGCTGACCCGGCAGTTGCTGGCTTTCTCCCGCCAACAGACCTTGCGCCCGCAGATCCTGCAACTGCCGGACGTGGTTTCCGAAGTGTCGAACCTGTTAAAGCGGCTTCTGGGCGAGACGGTGACGTTGGAAGTACGGCACGGGCGCGACCTGGGGCCGGTGCGCGCCGATCCGGGGCAGCTTGAGCAAGTCGTCGTCAATCTTGCGGTCAATGCCCGGGATGCGATGCTGGCCAAATATCCGCACGGTGGCGGCAAGCTGACGATCCAGACCCGCTCGGCCACCATCAATGAGATCCGCCGCCGCGGGCCGGATATCATGCCGGTAGGCGAGTATACCGCGCTCGAAATCTCGGACACGGGATCGGGCATCCCGCTGGACGTGCTGCCCAAGATATTCGAGCCGTTCTTCACTACCAAGGAGGTCGGCAAGGGAACCGGGCTTGGTCTTTCCACCGTCTACGGCATCGTCAAACAGTCCGGCGGCTATATCTTCGCCGATTCCAAGCCCGGCCTTGGTGCGACCTTCACCATCTACCTGCCGGTCCACGCGACAGGCGAAGTCGTGCCGCCGCGCAACGTTGTCGCGAAAAAACGACCCGCTGATGTCTGGGGCACGGGCACGGTGCTGCTGGTCGAAGACGAGGATATGGTCCGCGCAGTGGCGGAGCGCGCGCTGACGCGGCAGGGCTATACCGTTCTGACCGCCGAGAATGGCGAAGTGGCGCTCGAGCTGATCGAGAAGAACCCGCGCCCGGACCTTCTGGTCAGCGACGTGGTGATGCCGGCGATGGACGGGCCGACCATGGCCCGGCGGATCCGCCTGCGTTACCCGGACCTGCCGATCCTGTTCATGTCCGGCTATGCGGAGGAACAGCTGCGCCGATCGATCGATCTGGAGAATGTGGCGTTCATTCCAAAGCCCTTCTCTGTCCAGCAACTGGCCGAGGCGGCACGCGATGCATTCGGCCAGCGCGAATAACAGGCTAGCTGCCTGAATTGCGGACCGTTGCGGGATCAGTGTGTTACCTCTAAGGGCGCGGCATGACCAACCGCGTCCTGCTCGTCGAGGATGAGCCGCTTATCGCCATGATGCTCGAGGATTTTCTCGACGTGCTCGACCGCCAGTGTGCCGGAACGGCTGACTGCGTGGAGACGGCGCTTCCTCTGGTGGAGGCGGGCGGGTTCGATTGCGCGATCCTCGACGTCAATCTGCGTGGTGGCGAAAAGAGCTGGCCGATCGCGGCCGCGCTGGCCGAACGGCAGGTGCCATTCGTGTTCGCGACCGGCGGTGCGGACGACATGATCGCGGAAGAATTTCGCGGGCGGCCGATCCTGCAGAAGCCGTTCACGCTGGACGGCGTGGAGAAGGCGCTCGACGCGCTCGCTTGACGGCCGGTTTCCGATCGCCACTCTGGCGGGGCGCCTTGGTGGCTGGCAGGAGGCTCATGCGATGCGGCACGGCGGCGGGATATCGGATCGGGACGTGAGCGAGCAGGCCCAGGCCGGGACGGCTGTATCGGACATTCCCGTGCGGATGCTCGCCCTGTCACTGCTGCTGACCGCGGGTGCGTGTGAGCAGGCGGCGACTCAGGGACAGGCAATGGCTGAGGTGAACGCCAGTTCCGAACGCGATGCCGTGGACGACGAATGGGTCGAATGTGCGCCCGGCGGCGCGACCGACTTCACGCGGGTGTGCAGCGTCGACCGAACGCGCACGGATCATGGGCTGGTGTTGACGATGCGGCATCCCGATGGCGGTTTTCGCCGGCTGTTGGTGACGAAGGACGGCCGGGGAGTGGCGGCGGCGGATGGCGCGGAGCCCGCCGAGGTGACGCTGGTGGATCAGGATGAAATCGAAGTGACGATCGGGAACGATCATTATCGCCTGCCCGCGCTTCGAAGCGACATGGGCAAATGATCAGGATTGATGGCCAGCCGATCCTGTCCGTGCGCGAGATGCGCGCGGCAGAGGCGGCGGTGATGGCCAGCGGCACACCGGCACAGGCGCTGATGACGCGAGCGGGAGAGGCAGTCGCGGAGCAGGTGCGGCGGCTGGCGGCCGGTGCCGAGATTCTGGTGGCTTGCGGGCCGGGGAACAATGGCGGTGACGGCTATGTAGTGGCGACAGCGCTTCGCCGCGCAGGACAAGCCGTCCGCGTCACGGCAATCGCCGATCCGGGGACGGAGGCTGCGGCCGCCGCTCGGGGCGGCTGGAGCGGGCCGGTCGAGCGTCTGACCGACAGCGCGCCCGCTCCGATCCTGATCGACGCCCTGTTCGGGATCGGCATGAGCCGGCCGCTCGGCGGTGAGGCGGCGGCGGCGCTGGCTAAGCTGATCGACGCGGCGCGATTGTCGATCGCGATCGATGTGCCAAGCGGCGTCTCCACCGATGACGGTGCCATTCTTACCGACCTGCCGCCAGTGAGCCTCACCCTTGCGCTAGGTGCGGTGAAGCCGGCGCATGTGTTGCAGCCTTCCGCTGCCTTGTGCGGGGAGGTAAGGCTTCTGAATATCGGGGTTCCCGTCGAGAGCGCGGTGAGGGTGGCGGACGCGCCGGTGCTTCATGTACCGGGACGCGACGCGCACAAATATTCGCGTGGCCTTGTTGCGGTGATCGCGGGACGGATGCCGGGCGCCGCGGCGCTGGCGGCGATGGGCGCAAGCCGGAGCGGGGCCGGCTATGTCCGGCTGCTCGGCAGCGCCACCGATCGCTTGCCGCATGCCATCGTCCGGCAGCGATTGCACGAGGATAGCCTGTCCGGCCAAAGGGTGGGGGCGGTGATCGTCGGGCCCGGTCTGGGCCGGGACGAACAGGCGCGCGAACGCCTGGATGCGGCGCTATCGTGCGGGCGCCCGCTCGTCATCGACGGCGACGCGCTTCACCTTCTGAGCGATGCGCCCGCCGCAGTCCCGACAATCCTGACGCCGCACCAGGGCGAGTTCAGCCGGATGTTTGGCGAGACGGGGGGAGGCAAGATCTCTCGTGCGCAGGAGGCGGCGCGCCGAGCCAATGCCGTTATCGTTTTCAAGGGGCCTGATACCGTGATTGCCGCTCCCGACGGCCGTGTTGCCGTCCATGCGCATGCACCAAGCTGGCTGGCGACCGCTGGCACCGGCGATGTCCTGTCCGGCGTGGTGGCGGCGCAGCTTGCCGGCGGTGCGGACATCTTCACTGCTGCTGTGAACGGCGTGTGGTTACATGCTGAAGCAGCACGGTTAAGCGGTCCAAGCTTTATCGCCGATGATCTGATCGCCCATCTACCTGCAGCCGTTGGAGCTTGTTTGTGACCGAGGCTTCCACGATCCTGCGTGTCGCTGCGCGCGGCGAAGGTGTGACTGGCGATGGGCGGCACGTGCCGTTCGCCGCACCGGGGGATCAAGTGCGCGCGGACGGCGCCATCGAGGCCGGGCCACACCATCAGGTGCCGCCCTGCCGGCACTTTCCCGAATGCGGCGGCTGCCAGTTGCAGCATCTCGACGATACCGCCTGGAGCCAGTTCATCGTCGATCGGATCGCTGGCGCGCTGGCAGGGCAGGGGCTGTCGGCGGAGATCCGGGAGCCGGCCCTGTCTCCGCCGCGCACGCGTCGGCGTGCGACGCTCCATGCGGAGCCGTCAGGACGCGTTGGCTTCGCGGTCGAGAAGAGCCACGCGATCGTTGATCTGGCAGAATGCCATGTGCTGGCGCCCGAGCTTTTCGCGCTGGTGGCGCCGCTGCGACGGCTGATCCACGTGCTGCGGCCCAAGCGGCGGCTGGACCTGCACCTGACGCTGGCAGATCAGGGTGTGGATCTTCTGGTCAACGGCATATTGCCCGAGGGGCTGGCCGCAGCCGAGGCGATCACTGCCTTCGCCGAGGCCAATCGGCTCGCGCGCATGGCCTTCGATGAGGGCTATGGGCCGGAAGTGCGCTGGGAACCCGAAGGGGTGACGGTGACGCTGAGCGGCAATCCAGTGCCGCTGCCGCCGGCCTCGTTCCTGCAGGCAACGCGTGAGGGCGAGGCAGCGCTGGTGCAGGCGGTGCAGGCCGTGGTGGAGGACGCGCCGGTAGTGGCGGATCTGTTTGCCGGCCTTGGCACCTTCGCCTTTGCCATGCCGGGCCGCGTCTATGCAGCGGAAGCGGGGCGGGAGGCGATCATGTCGCTGAAGGTGGGGGCCGCCCGTGCGCAGCGGCCGATCTTCACCGAACATCGCGACCTGTATCGCCGCCCTCTGACGCCGGCCGAGCTGGACCGTTTCGCCGCGATCGTGATCGACCCGCCACGGGCCGGTGCGAAGGAACAGGCGCAGGCACTCGCCAGCTCACGCGTGCCGCGCGTAGCCTATGTTTCCTGCAATCCCAGCAGCTTCGCGCGTGATGTTAAGATGATAGTTGAAGGCGGATGGCGGATCGACTGGATCCAGCCGGTCGGCCAGTTCCGCTGGTCAACGCATGTGGAACTGGCCGCGAGCCTCAGCCGACAAAGCTGAGGCGCAATCTTAGATGTCGGCCGTAAGCCGTCCGTAAAGCTCGGGCCGGCGATCGCGGAAAAAGCCGAAGGCGGCGCGGTGACGCTTGACGCGATCGAGATCGAGAGTCGCCGTGATCACGCCTTCCTCGTCGCGCCCCAGCTCTGCCACAATGTCCCCGCGCTCATCGCAGATGAAACTGGTGCCGTAGAAGGTCTGGCCGTGTTCCGTCCCGATGCGGTTGGCGGCGACCACCGGCACGACATTCGACACGGCATGACCAACCATGGCGCGGCGCCACAGGCGGGCGGTGTCGAGCGAGGTATCGTGCGGCTCGCTGCCGATGGCGGTGGGGTAGAAGAGCACCTGTGCGCCCATCAGCATCATCGCCCGGGCGGTTTCCGGATACCATTGGTCCCAGCAGATGCCGACGCCGAGCTTGGCCGGGCCGTCCCAGACCTTGAACCCCGTGTTGCCCGGGCGGAAGTAGAACTTCTCCTCATAGCCCGGGCCATCGGGAATGTGGCTCTTGCGATAAACGCCCTGGATCGCACCGTCAGGGCCGATCATGGCAAGGCTGTTATAGTGGTGCGGCCCATCAGCCTCGAAAAAGCTGGTGGGAATGGAGACCTTTAGCTCCGATGCCAGCGACTGCATGGCAAGTACCGCAGGATGCTCCGCCGTCGGCCGGGCGTTGGCGAACAAGCCCTCATCCTCGACCCGGCAGAAGTATTCGCCTTCGAAAAGCTCGGGCGGCAGGATCACCTGAGCGCCTTTGGCGGCGGCTTCGCGCACGAGGCGGGACACGTTGGCGATGTTCGCATCCATGTCAGCGGAGAAAGCGAGCTGAAGCGCGGCGACGGTGATTTCGGTCATGCGCCGGCATGTAGGGGATGACGCGCTCGCTCGCCACCCTCCCGCGCACCGGCCGCCTGGTGGTGCGCAGCGGAGCAAGCCGGCCTGGTTTCGGTGCGGGACCGGCACATTTCGGCCTGAATACGAAGTCGATCGGCCGCGCTGCCGCGCAGCGGCGATTGGCGATCAGAAAATGGTATAGCCGCCGTCGATCGTGAAGGTGTCTCCGGTGTGGAAGCGCGACGCATCCGAGGCGAGATAGACGGCAAGGCCGCCGAAATCCTCCGGCTCGCCCCAGCGGCGCATCGGCACGCGGGAGATGACCTTTTCGTTGAAACGATCATTGCCCTGCGCGCGCGAGGTCATGTCCGTCGCGATCCAGCCCGGCAGGATGGCATTGGCGCGAATGCCGTAGCGGGCATATTCCACCGCCAGCCCGCGCATCATCGGCAGCAGTGCGCCCTTTGTAGCGGCATAGGCCTGGTTGCGGGGCGCGCCATGCACGGCCGAAGTGGATGAGGTGGCGAGCAGCGAGCCGCCGAGATCGCCATCCTTCGCCCGTGCGACCATGTGGCGTGCCGCAGCACGCAGAGTCCAGAACACGCCATCGAGGTTCACCGCCATCACCCGGCGCCACAGCTCGGTCGTCATCGTGTCAAAGCTGTCGGCGCCCTCCCCGACGCCGGCGTTGGCGGCGACAAAATCGAGCCGGCCCATCATCTCCACGGCGCGGTCCACCCCGGCGTCCACCGCCGCCTCGTCCGCCACATCGACCCGTTCGATCAGAATGCGAGTGCCGTGCGCGGACAGGCGATCCTGCGCGGCAGCGTTCTTCGCCGGATTGTTGCCCCAGATCACTACGTCCGCCCCGGCCTGGGCCAGCGCATCCGCCATGCCGATGCCGATCCCACCATTGCCGCCGGTGATCAGCGCGACACGCCCGCTGAGGTCAAAGGGTGAATAGGGCATCGTCCGCTCTCCTGTGCTGTTATCGGCGAGCAGCCTAGCTGCGGATCGAGGCCGCGCGCTAGTTCCGGGAGCGAATGCCGAAACGGGAGGCGGCGTGAGTCAAGCCGGGTGGAGGGCGCAGGGATGCGCCTGTCCGCAGGCCAGGACCGCGCAGCGCGAGGCATCAAAGGTGGCTGGGGTCGTATGATGCTGCGCCAGGCCGAAGTCTTCGGCGCGATAGCGGTGGCGGGCGTGGCTTCCCGTGCGTGTCCGGCAGGCGTAATCCTGCATTCGGGCGAGCACCTCAGTCGGCAGCGAGAGGCCGAGCATCCGGTACACGCGCTGGATTTCGCCGCGCCAGTCCTGCTCCACATCATCAAAGGCGACGTCCACCTGAGGCGCGTGACTGCCTGACCGGGCCGAGGCCATGCGCTGCGCGCGCAGCGCGACCTTGCGCGTCCATTCCCGCCCGATCCAGGTGGGATCGGCAGAGGCGGACTGGATCGCCATCTGATTGCGGACCAGCGAAGCCGAGGAGGCGATTACCTGCTGCGGATCGCGGCTGAGGCAGATCAGGCGCGCATCGGGGAAGGTGCGAAGCACGGCGGCGAGATCCTGGCTGAACTGCGGCACCTTGAGGATCCAGGGGCGCAAGCCGGTGTCGCGGCGAAGCCAGGCAATCGTCTGAAGGAGGCGGCGGAATTCCGCATAAGCGGCGATCCCGTCGTCCGCCTCGAGCGCTGCGGTATAGCCCGGCACGCGCCATTGCGCCTCGAACGCCGAGCCGAAGATCGAGACGCTCTGGAGCCCGATCTCTTCATCGGCCGCGTCCCAGCGCGTCGGATGGATGGTGTCGAACGAAGGGTTGAGCAGCCGGACGGTGAGGGTGCCCAGCCAGCCGCGCAGCTTGCGATCATCCATCCAGCCGCGGTCGCCGGTGCGCGGCAGCGGGTTCCAGCTTTCGTAAAAGCGCGTGAAGGCCAGCCGGGGATCACAGGCGAGCAGGCGCTGCATCCGCGTCGTGCCCGACCGCATCTGCCCGACGATGATGATCGGTGCGACGATTGGCTGTTCCGCAATCTGAGGACGCGCCCGCCAGAGCGCCTCGAAACGGATGCGATTGCAGAGCGCGGCAACAAGCTGGCCGTGCGCGATCGTGCGCCCCAGGGGAGTGAGGTCCGCGACCTGCTCCAGATCGGCGCAGAGCAGCTCCAGCCGATCTCGCCATGCGCGATCGCCGTGCTGGTCCGGCGCCACGCCAACCTTGTCCGTCGCCTTGCGGATCAGAGCGGCCGGATCGAGCGGTGGGCGCTCGGCCCAGCCGCGACGCCACGCCCCGTCGAGCGCCGCATCAACGATTTGCAGCCGCGGGTCGCGGGTGATCGGAGCGGCGGTCGGCAGGTGCGGGAAGGGGGTGGATGTGGCAAGTGGCGACGGGCTCAAGGGCGGCATCGCGGGGGAACGCGCGACAGCGGCCTGCGTGCCGCGCGGCGCCGTCGATTTCCTCACGAATGCTGTTGATGAGCCACACTTTCACTGCCGCGCCGGTCGGTGTCCTCACGTCAGCGGGTCCGGCGCGGACGGCGGTGGCGGTGAAATCAGTCGAAGGGCGCATCTGCCATAAGCGAGTGGCGGGACAAGCCGGTCGCGATCATCCGTGCCCTCATCCCAAAGGTTATACTCCAACGGGATGTTGCGGCATCGCCACTTAGCGTCGTGCACTGCCAATCAAGCGCTTGGCATAACCAAAATCTCTCAGCGACGCATACGTCCGGATTAGCCGCGCCAACGGGTGCCGATCGGCAGGCAATTTAGTTTCGAACACGTTACTCCGTTGCGCAATACGCCCGTTCCGGACCGGCCGCTATGAAGACGATCGACCACCAGCGCACTTGAGGGTGCCTCCGCAGGACAACACCGGCCATGCCCGCATCATGTCATGAGATCGATGATCATTGCTGCTGGCGGGCGGAACTGAGGGTCAACGCATCGACCACGGACCGAGCATAAGCAGTGCGATCCGTGTTGCTCATCAAGGCGCCGATCAGTCGATCGGACAGTTTCGTACTATCGCGGCTGACCTTCGTCATGCCGGGCCTTGGCGCCGGCGGATCCGAGCATGTCGTGTCGATGCTGGCCAATCATTATGTCAATCAGGGCGTGCAGGTCCGGCTCGCCTGTTTCCAGCCGTTCGACGAACAGCCTTATTACGCGCTGAACCCCGACGTTCGCCTGATCAACCTGGGGAAGGCGCCGCCGCCTCGAAACCTGATCGGCCGCAGCCTGGGAATGCTGCGGCGATACCGGCTGTTGAAGAGCGAATTGAGCGACCATCGGCCCGAGGTGGTGGTTTCCTTTCTGACCAGAACCAACGTGCTCACGTCGCTGGCCGCCGATGCGCTGGGCATTCCGGTGATCGTGTCGGAGCGGAACAATCCCGATCGGCAGAAGGTGGGCGCGACATGGAGCGCCATTCGCCGATACGCCTATGCGCGATCGGACGCGCTCGTCACCATGACACGGGGCGCGGCATCCTATTTCAGCCCCACGCCGCAGCGAACCGACATGGTCATTCCCAATCACGCGGTGGCGAGGGGGAGCGTTCGCACGTTCGACGCCAACGGGCGCAATCTGGTCGCGGTGGGGCGGCTGGTGGAGCAGAAGGGCTTCGATCTGCTCTTGCAGGCGTTCGCCCGGCTTGCGCCGCGCTTTCCCGACTGGCGGCTGACCATCTGGGGCGAGGGGCCATTGCGCGCCGCGCTGGAACAGCAGCGTGCGGCGCTGGGGCTCGAGATGCGCGTCAGCTTCCCGGGCGTGACCCGCGAGCCGGGCGGCTGGACGAAGGAGGCGGACCTGTTCGTTCTCTCCTCCCGCTATGAAGGATGGGGCATCGTGGTGGGCGAGGCGATGGCGGCGGGCATTCCAACCGTCGCGTTCGATTGCCCATGGGGCCCAGCCGAGATGATCGACCATGGCCGCACCGGCCTGCTGGCGCCGGATCAGGACGTGGAGGGCTTGGCCGAGCAACTGGCCGTCGCCATGGCCGATCCGCTGCTGCGCGAACAAATGGGGGCAGCGGGCAAACAGGCGATGGAGCGCTTCATGCCCGAACGGATCATCACCCGGTGGGACGGGCTGATCAAGCGGATTGCGCAGCGCGCAAAGGCGAAGAGCAAGGCGGATCCGGTGATCGCCAAAGGTCAGGCATTTCTTTGACCGAGGCGGATCGCTGCGGCCCGCCGGGCGACAGGCGAAGGAAGAGTGCGATGAGCGACCAGGCAGGCCGGACCAAGGTGCCGGATTTCATGATCGTGGGGGCGGTGAAGGCTGCCACCACCTGGCTGAACGTGCAGATCCAGAACCATCCCGACGTCTATCTGCCTGATCCCGAGCCGCATTATTTCAGCCGCGAGTTCGAGCGCGGGCCGGACTGGTATGCCGAGTTCTTCACCGAGGCGCGGCCGGGCCAGCTGGTAGGCGAGAAATCCGCCGATTACCTGGCCGACCCGCATGCGGCGGAGCGCATCGCGCGCGTCCTGCCGGCCATTCCGCTGATCGCGCAGCTGAGGGATCCGGTGGACCGTGCCTATTCGGATTATTGCATGCTCTACCGGCGCGGCACGATCCGCGGCGGTCCGGAGGAGTATCTCAACCCGGCGACTGCCACCTTCCGCCGGTTCCTGGATAACGGGCTCTACGGCACGCACCTGCGCCGGTGGCTGTCGCTGTTCGACCGGCGGCAGATGCTGGTGTTCCTGTTCGAGGACGTCCGCGCGACGCCGGCCCAGGTACTTGACGACACGTGTCGCCACCTTGGCCTGTCACCAATGAATGAGGGGCGCGCGCCGGCGGCAGGCAAGGTCAACGATGGCGCCGCGCCGCTGCTGCCGCTGGCGATCCGCCGCCTGGCGCAGCCGGCGAAGAACCTGGTGAAGCCGCTGCGTGGAACCCGCATGTTCGAGAGCGTGCGGGGCCTGCTGGCCAAGCCGATGGCCTATCCGCCGATGACAGCCGATTTGCGCGCGCGGCTTCGCGATTATTACGCGCCCGAGGTCGAGGCGCTCGAGGTGTTGCTGAACCGTGATCTCAGCCAATGGCTGCCGGGCGCCAATGGCTTGGCGCGCCCGGCATCCTCGCGGCAGGGGAACACGGCGGTGCTGACCGCAGCCGGCCCGCGTTGAGGCGGCGAGCCGGGGTGGCAGCCGGTTGGCTGGTCAATCCCGCTCGATCTGGGCGACGTCGCGTACTGCGCCGCGGGCGGCGTTGGTGGTGAGGGCGGCATAGGCGCGCAGGGCGGGGGAAATGTGGCGCTTGCGGCCGAAAGGCTTCCAGGCGGCCTTTCCGCGGGCCTCCATCGCTTCACGGCGGGCGGCGAGCGTTGCGTGATCGATGTCGAGCCGGACTCCGCGATTGGGGATGTCGATGATGATCGGATCGCCCGTTTCGACCAGCGCGATGAGCCCGCCCTCCGCCGCCTCGGGCGAGACATGGCCGATCGACAGGCCGGAGGTGCCGCCGGAAAAGCGCCCGTCGGTGATGAGGGCGCACGCCTTCCCCAGGCCCTTCGACTTCAGATAGCTGGTCGGATAGAGCATCTCCTGCATCCCCGGCCCGCCCTTTGGCCCTTCGTAGCGGATCACCACCACGTCGTCCGCCTTCACCTCATTGCCGAGAATGCCGGCGACCGCCGCATCCTGGCTTTCGTAAACGCGCGCCGTGCCGTGGAAGGTGAGGATGCTTTCATCCACGCCGGCCGTTTTCACGATGCAGCCTTCGGGTGCGAGATTGCCGTAGAGTACCGCCAGGCCGCCGTCCTTGGAGAAAGGATGCTCCGCATCGCGGATCACCCCGGCGGTGCGATCGGTGTCGAGCTCCTTCCAGCGGTTGCTCTGGCTGAACGCCTGGGTCGTGCGCACGCCGCCGGGTGCGGCGCTGAAGAACTGGCGCACGCTGTCGCTGGTGGTGCGGCTGATGTCCCAGCGGTCGAGCGCCGCGCCGAGCGTGGGGGCGTGCACGGTCGGCAGGCTGGTATCGAGCAGGCCCGCGCGATCGAGCTGGCCAAGGATCGCCATGATGCCGCCGGCACGGTGCACATCCTCCATGTGCACGTCCTGCTTGGCGGGCGCGACCTTGCACAGGCACGGCACGCGGCGCGACAGGCGGTCGATATCGGCCATGGTGAAGGGGACCTCACCCTCATAGGCGGCGGCGAGCAGGTGAAGCACCGTGTTGGTCGAGCCGCCCATCGCGATGTCGAGGCTCATGGCATTTTCGAACGCGGCGAAGCTGGCGATCGAGCGCGGCAGCGCCGAGGCATCATCCTGTTCATACCAGCGGCGCGCGAGATCGACGATGGTGTGCCCGGCCTCACGGAACAGCTGCTCGCGATCGGCATGGGTCGCCAGCACCGAGCCGTTGCCGGGCAGCGACAGGCCGAGCGCCTCCGTCAGGCAATTCATGCTGTTGGCGGTGAACATGCCCGAACAGGAACCGCAGGTCGGACACGCCGACCGCTCGATCACCTTTACCTCTTCGTCGGTGTAGCTTTCGTCCGCGGCGACCACCATGGCGTCGACCAGATCGAGCGCCACCGTCTGGCCGCGAATGTCGGCCTTGCCCGCCTCCATCGGCCCGCCCGAGACGAAGATCGCGGGCACGTTGAGGCGCAGCGCCGCCATCAGCATGCCCGGCGTGATCTTGTCGCAATTGGAAATGCAGACCATCGCATCGGCGCAGTGCGCGTTCACCATATATTCGACGCTGTCCGCGATCAGATCGCGGCTGGGCAGGCTGTAGAGCATGCCATCATGGCCCATGGCGATCCCGTCATCGACCGCGATGGTGTTGAATTCCTTCGCAACGCCGCCCGCCGCCTCGATCTCCCGCGCGACGAGCTGGCCGAGATCCTTCAGATGGACGTGGCCCGGCACGAACTGGGTGAAGCTGTTGACCACCGCGATGATCGGCTTGCCGAAGTCGCTGTCCTTCATGCCGGTGGCGCGCCACAGGCCGCGGGCGCCCGCCATGTTGCGGCCGTGAGTGGTGGTGCGGGAACGATAAGCGGGCATGGCACAGGTCTCGGCAGTTAATCAGCGCGCAGGATAGGCCAGTTACGCTAGGATGGGAAATATCCTAGTCCGCGCGTTCTAGGTCGGAGAGCATATCACATGGACCTTCGCCAGCTTCGCCATTTCGCGGCGGTGGCCGAGACGCTGCACTTCGGCCGTGCGGCGGAACGGCTGGGGATGACGCAGCCGCCGCTCAGCCAATCGATCCAGGCGCTGGAGCGTGAACTTGGCGCGGCGCTGTTCGCCCGAACGAAGCGGAGCGTGGCGCTGACGCCATTCGGGGCGCAGTGGCTGCCCCATGTGGAGGGGGCGCTGGAGCGGGTGAACGACCTGCCCGAGATCGCCCGGCGGCTGCGGGAGGGGGAGGCCGGCCGGCTGGAGCTATCGTTCGTCAGCACGGCGGATTACAGCATCCTTCCCATGCTGGTGCGGCGCTACGCCGCGCTCTTTCCCGACGTCGAGATCGCGCTGACGGAGGCGACGAGCGATGTGCAGATCACGGCGCTTCGTGACGGAAAGGGGCACGCCGGGATCATCATCGCGCCGGCGGACCGCGTGTTGCCTCCGGGCCTCGCCTATCGCCAGCTTGTATCGGAGCCCTTGATCGCGGCCATTCCGGAAGCCTGGATCGCGGATGGACGAATCACCCTGGTGGACGGCCATGTTCCGGCGGAGACGGTGGTCGGCCAACCGCTCATCATCTTTCCGCGCCGGGTGGCGCCGGCATTTCACGATCTGGTGACCGGCTATCATGCCGCGTGGCGCGGCACGCCGCGCATCGTGCAGGAAGCCATTCAGATGCAGACGATCATCAGCCTGGTCTCAGCGGGCATGGGCATTTCTCTGGTGCCCGCGTCGCTGCGTAACCTGGCGCGGACGGGCGTGCGCTATGCCGACCTGCGCGATGCGCCGCCGGTTCTGGAGACGGGCATAGCCTGGCGCCAGGATTATGTGCCGGCCACGCTGGCGCGATTCCTGGACATTGCGGCGGAGACCGCTGCCGGCCAGCCACTGGCGAGCGCATCGCCGATCCTGTAACGACCGCATTCGTGAGGATCGCGATCATCGACACGAGCACAACGCGGGCGGCGATCATTTCCGAAGGGCTGCGCGACGCCGGACTGGACGATCTGGTCGTGATCGACCCCACGGGGCCGCTGGTGGCGCAGATCGAGGCAAGCGCACCCGAAGTGGTGCTGATCAACCTCGAGAATCCGAGCCGCGACCTGCTGGAGGATTTCTTCGCCATGTCGCGTGCGCTGGACCGGCCGATCGCGATGTTCGTCGACCAGTCGGACGCGCAGGCGACCATGGCGGCGGTGGATGCGGGCGTATCGGCCTATGTTGTCGACGGGCTGGCGCGGCAGCGGATCAAGCCGGTGCTCGACCTAGCGGTGCGGCGCTTCCAGGCGTTCTCGCGGCTTCAGACCGAGCTGGCGGAAGCGAAATCGGCGCTGGCCGACCGGCAGACGATCGATCGCGCCAAGGCGATCCTGATGAAGCGGCGCGGGCTGGACGAGCCAGCCGCCTACGCGCTGCTGCGTGGCCATGCGATGAAATCGAACCGTCGCATCGCCGAAGTGGCGGAGGCGATCGTGACAAGCGAGGCGCTGATGGGGGATCTGTCATGAGCGAGACGTTCCGCATCGGCTTCCTTCCGCTGGTGGACGCGGCGCTGCCGATCCTGGCGCACGAACTGGGCTTTGCCGCGGCCGAGGGCGTTGCAATCGAACCGGTGCGCGACATGACCTGGGCCACCGTGCGCGACCGGCTGCTTTACGGCCATACGGACGCGGCGCATCTGCTCGCGCCGCTGGCGATCGCAACCGCGCTGGGGCGTGATCGTCCCGCCGTGCCGATGACCGTGCCGTTCGTGCTTGGCCTGAACGGCAATGCGATCACCTTTTCGACCGCCTTGGGCGAGGCATGCGGACTGGGCGATCGGCTGGGAGATCCGATGGTGATCGGGGCGGCGCTGAAGGCGGTGGCGGCGGAGCGGCGTGCTGCTGGGCGACCACTGCGCTTTGGCGTGGTGCACCGTTATTCCAGCCACAATTACATGCTGCGCTACTGGCTCGCCGGGGTTGGGATACGGCCGGACGAGGAC